>NZ_JBEOYB010000037.1:0-78128 GCF_040296845.1 Streptomyces sp. NPDC001985 | reverse complement strand
CACCCCCCCGCGGGCCGGGCCCCCCGGGGGGGGCCCCCGCGGCCGGCGTCGTGTTCGGTTCCCGGACTCACCCCTGCCGCCGAGGACGCGCCCGGGGAGCGTTCGTGCCGCGGTTGGTGCCGCGGTTCACTTCAGATGGAGCACATTTCCGGTGACCAGGCGGCCCGCGTCGGAGGCGAGGAAGGCGATCACCTCGGCGACCTCCCCGGGAAGGGCGACATGCCCCGACCCGCCGGCACCGCGCACATAGTCGCGCACCTCGTCCGAGACCCAGCCGGTGTCCGTGACGGGCGGGTGCACCGCGTTGGCGGTGATGCCGTACCGGGCCAGCTCGGTCGCGGCGGCGAGCGTGTAGTCGACCAGCGCGGCCTTGGCGGCCCCGTAGGAGACCTCCTCCGGGAATCCGCCGCCGCCCCCGGAGGTCAGCGAGACG
Source organism: Streptomyces sp. NPDC001985 (assembly GCF_040296845.1). Lineage (NCBI taxonomy): Bacteria > Bacillati > Actinomycetota > Actinomycetes > Kitasatosporales > Streptomycetaceae > Streptomyces > Streptomyces sp. NPDC001985. The sequence continues at coordinate 77,695 of NZ_JBEOYB010000037.1, read as the reverse complement.
ATCCGGCCCCAGCCTGCCTTCCGCTCGACCGAGCGGCGGGCGAACTCGGCGATCATGAGCGCACCGCCCCGGGCGTCGACCGCGAACTGGCGGTCGAAGCTCTCGGCCGTGACCGGGAGCAGGGCCCGGCCGAAGCGGTCGGTCGCGCCGGGTTTGAACGTGTCGGCGAGCCAGCCGCTGGCGTTGTTGACCAGGATGTCCACCCCGCCGAGCTGTTCCTCGGCGGCGTCGAACAGCCGGGCCGGCGTCAGCGGATCGGCGAGGTCGGCCTCCACGGCCACGGCCGTGCCGCCCGCGCCCCGGATCACCTCGACGACATCCGCCGCGGCCCGGGCCCGGTTGCGGCGATAGGCGTCAGGGGTACCGGGATCGGGCGCGTCGTCCAGCCGCAGGTAGGTGAGGAGCACACCGGCGCCCCGCGCGGCCAGGGCTATCGCCGCCGCCGCCCCGATGCCGTGGTTGGCCCCCGACACCAGAGCGGTCCGGCCGCTGAGATCGGTGGAGGGGCCGGAGTGGGCCGGTGTGATGCTCTCTGGAACAAATTCAGACATGCTCGGTCGACACCTTCAGAGTTCGCTGAATCAGGGAGAAGAGACCGGTCTGGTCCATCAGCCCGAGTACCTGATACGCGCCCGGTCCCTCGGCCGCGATACGCACCTGTGACCCGGTGTGCACCTGGATCAGGCCGACGAGATTGGTCCCATAGTTGATCATCATCGGCTCACCGTCGTGAGCCGTCAATGTCACGGTCGCCCCGGGGCTCTTCACGTCGACGGGGACGATCTGGCTGGTGTGGCAGTGGTCGGCCGTCACCAGGACCAGGGTGTCGGGGTGCTCCCGGGCGTAGCGGAGGCCGGCGGACACGGCGTCGTCGAGTTCGCCGACCTCTCCGATCATGCCGCAGGGGTCGGCGTCGTGGGAGGCGTTGTCGATGAGCGCGGACTCCACCATCAGGAAGAAGCCCGGCTGGTCGTCGCCCTCCCGGCCCCGGGACAGCAACTCCAGCGCGCGCTCGGTCATATGGCGCAGGGAGGGCTGTGTGGAGGGGCGGTCTGGGTTGAGGGCGCACAGGGTCGGCGCGGTGCCCTCGGGGCTGGCGATGGGGCCGACGAGCCGACGGGCGAGGGGGCCCTCGGAGAAGAGGCCGATCACCGGGCCGTCCCCGGCCGCCGCCGAGAGCTCGTCCGCCGTGGTGACCACCTCGTAGCCGGCCGCACGGGCGAGATCCAGCACGGTGCGGGGCGGCTGGTGCCCGTCGCGCACGGTCTGCGCGAAGTACCCGGCCCCGCCGCCCAGCAGCACATCGGGCCGGGTCCGCACCAACTGCTCGGCGATCGACCCGCTGCCGCCGTTGGCCCGGTCCTGCACGGGGCAGGCCTCCATCGAGTCCGGGCCCCGGCAGGTCCGGTCGGCGACATGTGCCGCCATGGCCGCCGGCGTCGGGTCGCAGACCTCCTCCGTGGTGACGATTCCGGTGCGCAGCCCCTGCTCGCGGGCCCACTCCACGATCGTCTGGCGCGGCTCACCGTGCGCGTCCACACCGATGGCGCCGTTGTAGGTCTTCACCCCCGTCGACCAGGCCGTGGCCGCCGCCGCCGAGTCGGTCACGTAGTTGTGCTTGTCCGGGGCGCCCCTGAGCACCGAGTAGTTGGTGCAACTGCCGCTGAGGAGGAAGGAGTCGAGCGAGGCGAACCGCCCGTCACCTCCTCGGAGATAGTTGCGGGCCGCCGTGAGTTCGGCCTCGCCGGTACCGTCGCCGACGAAGAGGATGACGTTTCTGGCCTTTCCCTCGCGCACCGCGTCGATCACCCTGGCGGCACCGCCCGCCGGTGCCGCGTTCGCCGTCCGCGCGATTGTCTGTCCCCCGAAGGTGTCACTGGCCATGTCCGTCGTCACCCTTTCCGGCGGTGCTCGTACAGTCCGAGTGCCGCGACCGTCACCGCGTCGCGCACCTCGCCCCGCCCGACCATCCGCCAAACCGCTTCGCGTGTGAACTCCTGGGTGTGCAGAAGCCCCTCGGAGGGCTCCGGACTCGCCGTTCCTCGCCGCAGACCGGACGCCGTGTAGACATGACACGATCCGGTGGCGTAGCCGTATGCCTCGTGCAGTTCACCGAGCCGTTCCCATCGGGCGGCCCGGTAGCCGGTCTCCTCGCGCAGTTCGGTCCTCGCCGTTTCCAGCGGCGACGGGGCGGGTTCTCCCGGCTTGGCGCAGGAGCCCTGGGGGAACTCCCAGAACCGCTGCCTCACGGGGTGCCGGTAGACACTCACCAGACAGAGCGATCCGGACGGCAGCACGGGAATCACCAGGGAGAAGTCCTCCTTCTCGACGATGCTGTACAGCCCGGGGGAGCCGTCGGGGAAGGTCACGTCCTCCTCGCGCACCACCAGATACGGTGAGCGGTAGGCCTCGCGGGTGCCGCGGACGAGGAACTCGACTCCGTCGTCGCTCACCCCACATCCACCAGTTCGAGCGCGGCGCTGCCCTCGCCGCCGCGTGAGGCGGCCAGATAGCGGTGGCGCAGGCGGGTGAGCAGCGGGGGTTCGAGACCGAACTCCCGGTGGTCGAGCCTGCGCACCGGGACCAGGTCGGCCAGCGTTCCGGCCAGAACCATTCCGTCGGCGCTGAGCGCGTCCGTCCGCAGGACGGGGGCCCGTTCGAAGGGGATGCCCTCGGCGGCGGCGAGCGTCTCCAGCAGCGCGATGGTCACCGAGTCCAGGCAGTCCTCCCAGACGGGCGGGGTGACGAGCCTGCCGTCGCGCTCCATCACGATCGCGGCGCCCGCGCCTTCGGCGACCCGGCCGGCGGAGTTGAGAAGCAGCGCGTCGTCGAAGCCGGCCTCCTTGGCCTCCAGCCGTGCCAGACGGGTGAGCTGATAGTTGCCGACCACCTTCAGCGAGGGGGGCATGCTGTCGCCGGAGGGGCGGCGCCAGGAGCTGGTGGTGAGCGTGACCGGCGCGGGGTCGGCTCCGGCGGGGGGCTGCCGGAAGGCGGCGACGGTGACCGACGCCGCACTCGCCCGCTCGGTCAGCCTGGCCCCCACCACCATCGGCCGGACGTACACCTCGCACTCCGGATGTCCCTCCGCCTCGATGCCGGCCGCGACGAGGCAGCCCTTGAGGAGCTGCTCGTACTCCTCCTCCAGCGGAAGGTTCAGCACGGCGCAGGTGCGCTGGAGCCTGCGGAGATGACGGCCGGGGGCGAGCAGCGCGAGCCCGCCGCCCGGCTGGCGGCGGGCCACCATGCCGTCGAAAGCGCTCAGCCCGCGCAGGAGCGCGTCCGACATCAGCGGAAGCCTGACATCGGCCCAGTTCTCCTGGCGGCCGTCGACCCAGATGGTGCCGTTCTGTTCCTGCATCGGAGATTGTCCTCTCGTATGTCCATGGAGTGCTCGGTGCCCGGGCCGGGACCCCGGCGGGACCGGGCGTTGCGGTCGGATGAGGGGGACCGGGCCCGGCTCAGCCGAGTTCCGGCTCCTGGTCGGGGCGATGGCTCCAGGAGTCGCGCACGCTCTCCAGCAGCCGCTCGGTCTGGGAGAGCATGCGGTCGATGGTGAATTCCCTGCGCACCCAGGTGAGTGCGTTCGCGGCGTACTTCGCACGGAGATCCACATCGCGTGCCAGTTGTTCGAGCACCTCCGTCCAGCCCTCCTCGTCCCCCGGCGGCAGCCGGATGCCGGTGTGCTGTTCCCGGACCACTTCGCGCAGACCGGTGGTCTCGCTCACCACCACCGGCCGGCCGGCGGCCATCGCCTCCAGTACGGCCAGGCCCAGCCCCTCCGCGACACTCGGCTGGACGACGACATCGCTGTCCCGGTAGACCTGGGGCATGTCGTGGAGTCCGAGTTCCTGGCGCACGTCGACCCGCTCGGACATGCCCGACTCCTCGATGAGTTCGAGCAGGTCCTCGTAGTAGCGGCGCTGCGAGGAGTGGGCTCGGCCGGCGATCACCACATGCGCGTCGATGCCGCGCCCGACCAGTCCCGCGAGCACCCTGACCATCAGGTCCTGCTGTTTGCGGGGAGCGATGCGTCCGCTGAGCGTCATCACGAACCGCCCGTCCGGGGCGCGGAATCCGTCATTGGCGAAGAGATCGCAGTCGATCCCGTGGTGCAGCAGATGGGTCGAGGAGGCCGGGCTGCCGTGGTCGACGGCCTTGTCGTAGTAGAAGCGGCTGCCCGCGATGAGAGCGGCGAGGGGGAGGTGCTGGTAGACCAGCCGGGCTCGGCCCGTGCCCAGGGGGCCGCGCTCGGGTTCCTGCTCGTGGAAGTTGGCCACCAGCGGTACGTGGTGGGCGAGCGCGACCATGGAGCCCAGTACCGCGGTCTCATGGCTGTTGGCGAAGACGATGTCCGGTACGCCCCATCGCTCGATCACCTCGGCCAGTTCACCGGTGGTGCTGAACTGCATCTGCTCCCAGCGGAGCTTGGTGGGGTCCGACAGCAGATCGAGATAGCCGCTGATCCGCTCGACCCGGGCTCCGCCATCGGTGTCCTTCTCCGGAGCGGTGACCCGGTCGCCGTCCGTCACCACCATGATGTCGTGCCCGCGTTGGGCCAGGCCGGTGGTGACGCAGCGGGCATAGGACTCGGCACCGCCGATCATGGGGTGGTAGGCGGGGGCAAGCATCAGAACGCGCACGGGCATGTCTCCAGTGGACGAGAGTGGACGAGAGTGGACGAGAGTGGACGAGAGTGGACGAGGGGCGACGAGGGACGACGAGGGGGGCGAGAGCGGACGGGACACGGGTGGCCGGCGCCCGGAGATCCCGGGCGGAGCCGGCTCCGGGACCGGGGAAGGGGGTGCGGGCAGGTCAGGCCAGACATCCGCCGGCGACCACGGTGCCCGGGGCCACCCGCGCGCCGGGCAGCAGGACCGTCTCGTGCAGACGGGCCCCCGCGCCGACCTCGGCGCCGGGCCCGATGTAGACCCGGCCGGTGAACTCCGCGCCCGGACGCACCACCGCTCCGGGCGAGACATGGGTCACCGGCCGCCCCCGGTCCGCCGGATCGGCCAGATCGTCCAGGACCGCGGAGCGGTACGCCTCGACCGTCCCCAGATCGTCCCAGCGGCCCAGCCACGGCACGAGCGTCACCGGTGCTCCCCGGGCCAGCAGGGCGGGAATGAGATCCGCTCCGAAGTCATGGGGCCGGTCGGCGGGGATCTCCGCCAGCAGGGACGGGTCGACGCAGTACGCGCCCCCGCTGACCCAGCTCCGCCGGTTGCGGGCCCAGTCGGGCTTCTCCACGAGATCCACCGGGCGTCCCTCCTGGTCCAGCTGGAACACCCCGAACCGGGAGCCGTCGTCCACCTCCGTCGCCAGCACGGTGAGCAGCGCTCCCGACTCCTGATGGGCCCGGACCAGCTCGGTGAGGTCACCGCGGAGATAGAGGTCCCCGGAGAGCACGACCACCAGATCGGTCGCGGCCAGTTCGTCGTGGAAGGTGTGCATCGAGCCGGAGGGGCCGCGGGGTGCCTCCTCGACCCGGGTCTCGACGGGGAGGGCCAGCTCGGTGTTCTCGAAGTACTCCTGGGCCGCCTCGGCCCGGTGGTGCAGATTGCACAGCACCCGCTTCAGCGGCAGCTCCGCGACCTGGGAGACCAGGCGTCCCAGAATCGTGCTGTCCCCCAAGGGCAGCAGCGGCTTGGGGTGCCGAAGGGTCAGGGGATGAAGTCGGCTGCCCGCGCCGGCGGCCAGAATCAGGCATTCCATGGCTAGATCACCTCTCGTGCTTCTCACCGATTCCGCAGGGAGCGATCAAGGTCTGTCGTGGGAGATCCCGGTGTTCCCGGTCACGAGCGGGTGCTCGAACAGCTGGCGCCGGGTCAGTCGCGGAGTGACCTCCCAGTCCTCCGCCGCCCAGTCGGCCCCGGTGCCGGCCCAGGAGGGCAGCGCGGCGGGGGACGCGCCGGCGGTGCGCCCCACCCCCATCTCCAGCAGCCGCCGCACCGCGCGGCGTGCCAGGGCCGGGGCGAGCACGAACTTCCCCGGGAGGACGGCCAGCGCGTTGCTCCGGCCGAAGGGGATCACCCCGCCCTCGGGGAGACCGCTGCCGGGCCGGGTGTCCAGTTCGGCCTTTCCCGCCGGATACACCCCCCACCGGGCGTCGGGGTCGTGCCAGAGTGCGGGCAGTTGCTCGGCCAGGACACGGCCGACGCCCTGGAGCCAGATCTCCCGCGCGATGTCCGGGGCGCGGCCCGGCCAGAAGTTCACGAAGGTGGAGAAGAGATGGACGGTGCCGGCGGCCGACCGCCGGGAGGCGACGAAGAGACCCTGTGCCTCGTCCGACGGCAGACAGAAGGCGGCGGGCAGCGGCTGGGTGGAGTGGCAGACGAGCATGAAGGAGAGCCGGGTGCGGATCGACGCGCCGTCTCCCGCCCGGCCCATGCGGCCCAGCACGGAGGCGGTACCCAGCCCCGTGGCCAGGACGAAGGCCGGCGCCGTGACCGTGAGCGGGCCGTGCGCGCCGAGTATCTCCGCCGATTCCACCCGGTCATGGCTGCTCCGCAGCTCCACCAGCCGCCCCGGCAGCACCGGATGGTCCCTGGACGCCGGCGCGGCTGCCGCCAGGGCCTCCCGGGGTGTGACGGTCGCCTCCGGCACGGCGTAGCCCGGCAGGGCGCCGGGCAGGATGCCGCCGGTGTCGATCCGCTCGGCCGCCATGCCGAGCGCGTCCCAGGTGCGGAGGGATTCCTCCCGCTGATCCGGGTGGTGGAAGGCGACGACACTGGTCCGCGCCACCGGCTGGAGTCCGGCGGACTCCAGCCTCTCCTGCCACCAGTCGGCGGCACCCTTCAGCTCCTTGTGCTGGGCCGCCTCCAGCCGGCGGTAGATGTAGCCGCGGTGCAGATAGCCGTGGCAGTGGCCGGTCTGTCCGGCGGCCAGTCCGCGCTTCTCCACCAGCAGCACGGGAATGCCACGCTCACGCAGCTGCTCGGCGATGAGCAGACCCGTGACCCCGGCTCCGACGATCACCACTCCGGGCCAGTCCACCCGGTCCTGGTTCCGTGTGTTCATGACGCGACACTCCGGCGGTCCGCCTGTATGTGCAGCGGCGGACGCAGCTCGCGGACCGCCATCACACCCCGCTCGTCCGGCCCCGGGCGGAGCAGCAGCTCGTGGGTCATGTGGAGGGTGTGCGCGACGAGCGGCGCGACATGGTCGGGCAGCCGCGGCGGGCCGGGGCCCAGGACGGGCAGACTCAGCCGCAGCCGCATGGCGGCGCTCTCCACCTCCAGTTGGGCGAACCGGCCGTGACCGGACGGGTCCCCGAAGGCGGCGAGCCGGGCGAGTGCCCGTACGAGCCCTCCCTCGACGCGGCCCACCGGGCAGCTCGCCACTCCGTGCCGGACCGTGAAGCCGATGCCCCAGCCGCCCTCCGGCACCGTGACATAGAGCGTGGGTCCCAGGGCGCAGACCACCGCGTCGGCGGGCACGCTGGGCAGGAGCACCCGCCGGCTCCCCGCGCGCTCCTCGGTGAGATGGCCGTGGGCCGCGTTGACGTAGTAGAGCGTGTCCCCGGAGACCAGCGGGGAGCGCACCGCTGTGCCGGAGACCGGAAGCAGGTACTCGACCGCTGTGCGCCCTGGATACGGTGCGGCGCTCCGCCGGGTCAGGTCGGCGGTCACCGCACCGCTGCCGAGCGGGCGGCGGCCTCGGGATCGGAGAAGCGGATCTCCGGCGGCAGCTCTCGGGCCGCCACCGCGAAGCACGCCGCCCCGGCGAGGGTGACCAGCGCGACGATGATCCACAGCAGCCTCGGATCGCCGCTGAGCAGGAATCCCGCGAGCGCCGGGAAGATGGTCACACCCAGCGCGGAGGCGGTCTGGAACACGGCGGTGGCCCGACCGCGCACCGCGTCGGGGGCGGCGTCGGTCATCAGCGCGTTGGACGCGGGCATGTAGAGGATGTCGACCAGGGCGAGGACCACACCGGTGACGATCACGCAGACCCACGCGGCGGACGAGTTGCCCTGCGGCATGACCACCAGGGCCAGCATGGTGGCCGCCAGGATGATCGCGGCGACGGTGATCGAGGCGACACGGGAGTACCGCCGCATGCCGTAGGTGATGGGGGACTGGAAGAGCGCGACCAGCCCGGTGTTCAGCCCGAACAGCACGGACGACACCAGAGCGGGCATCTCCCAGCGGTCCACGAAGAGGATGGGCAGCGCGACCGTGGGCAGCAGGATGATGGGGCTCAGCAGCACCTGGCCGAGGGCGAACAGCAGAAAGCCGCGGTTGGACAGGACCGTCCGCCAGCCCTTGATGGCCACCAGGAGTTCGGGCTCCTCGTCGATGTCCAGGGCGTTCGGGTCGGCTGTGGGAGCGCCGGGGGCGGGTGGCGCTGCCTTGGACTGGAACATGAACAGCGTCGCCGCCGCCACACAGGTGGCCACATTGATCAGTACCAGGGCCTTGGCCCCGCTGACGGCGCTGATCGCCAGTGTCACGGCCGCGATCACCGAGCCGAGTCCCATGGCCCCGGCCTTGATGGACTCCAGGAAGGCGAACCAGCGCTCGAACGGCTGGCCGTTGGACATGTCATGCACATAGGACGACCAGCAGGACCAGTACACCCGGTCGGCCACGGAGACCACCAGCATGGCCAGGAAGATCATCTCGATGCTGTCCGCGAACAGGTACAGCGAGTACCCGAGGCCAGCGCAGAGATTGTTCCCGATCATCGACGCCTTCGCGCCGAACCGGTCGGTGAGCGATCCGCCGATGAGGCCGGCCGGCAGGGACAGCGCGGTGGCGAGGCTGAGCGCGACACCGATCTGGGCGATGCCGATGTCCGTGGTGAGCGTGAAGTAGAGCAGGGAGATGGGGAGGACCAGTCCGGCACCGACGGTGTCCACGAGGACCGCGGTGGTGACCTTCCCGTACCCGGTCATCTGCGGAATGCCGAAGCGGCCTCCGCGGGGCGTGTGCTGCTCACTCACAGTTGGGCTTCTCCCTCGGAGATGAGGACTTCGTGTGCGTACTTGTGCGGATTCCCGAGGGGGCCGGTCACGGTGGGGCGGGCGGTGCCCGCGATGTGCTGGTTGGGGCGGACGCCCTCCGCGTCGGCCATCACCGGGCGGGCGTGCCACAGATGGGCCATGGGCATCTCCCAGCGCGGCACCGGGGTGCGCTGGATGATCTGGCGGTAGAACTCGTTGTCCTCGTCACCCCAGCCGCGGAAGCGCTCGTCGTAGCCGCCGACACTGTCGTACAGCCGTCTCGTGAGGCATATGCATCCGCCCCAGGTGTCCTTGAGCCCGTAGCCGCGCAGCCGGTCGAAGGGCAGGGCCCGGACCGGGCCGAGGCGTTCCGAGATGGCGAGGGCGCTGGTGCCCTGGTCGAGATAGACGACTTCCCGGTACGGGAGCAGGCATTCGGTGCCCGAGTCCAGTTCCCTGACCACCGACTCCAGGGCGTCCTCCGCCAGCAGGATGTCGGCGTCCAGGAAGCAGAGCTGCCGGGCGCCCGGCGCCGCGTTCACTCCCATGTTGAACGCCCAGCTCTTGTTGAAGTCACCGGCGTTGCGGGCGAAGACATAGGTGTCCGTGAGACCGGCCAGATACTTCTCGCAGCGCGGCTCGTCGTCCTGCTCGACCACCACGACGGTGAATCGCTCCCGGGGGAGGGTCTGGGTGCCGGCGGCGGCGACGGCGGCCACGGCGTTGCGCAGCCGGCTCTCGTCGCCGGGCAGGGCGCGCAGGGGGATGATCACCGCGATGTCCGGTGCGGGGTTCTGCCCCCCGGGTGTCCGCTCCGGGCAGAGCCGGAGTACGTCCCCGGGGTCCGCCAGGCTGTCGGCGCGGGCATCGCGCACATACGCGTCGCCCAGGTGGTAGCTGACGTAGCTGGCGGTGGAGACGGCGTCCAGGGCGGCTTCGAGGCTCCGCCGCACACCGGGGTCGGCACGCAGCCGGGCGGCCAGTCCGGCGATCAGATCCCGGTGGGCCTCGCCGTCGGCCGGCTCATCGGCGAGTCTGCGCAGTGGTGCGGAGACGGCCTCGTCGCCCTGCCCGGCGTGCGTCAGACGCGTGCGTAACGCCGCGTACTCGGCGGCGGAGCTCTGCCAGGTGTTGCTGTTGACGATCGCATGGGGATCGACGCCGGTCACATAGGTGGCGGCCAGGGAGGCCGCCAGCCGTGTCGCGTCCGGATCGGGATCGCCGTGCCGCTCTGTCGCGGGTGTGCCGAGGTTCGTCACCGTGTCACCCACGGGTTTCGGAGAGAGCGGACAGGGGGGCGATGGCGCGCCGGGGGTTGGTGCCGAAGAGCAGCTCGATGTCCTGGGGGCCGCGGCCGATCAGGGCGAGGTTCTCGCACTGCCGGCTGAAGCTGCCGGTGCCCGCCGCGACGATCCCGTCGGATCGGTACCACAGGCCGTTGCCGGACCGCTGATGCAGTTCCTCCCCCGCCAGGAAGGGGCGTTCGGTGTCGTCGGTGATGCCGATGATCTTCTCCGATCCTAAGAAGTCCAGGGTGCGCCGGCAAATTTCCAAATCCACATGATCGCCATCGAAGTTGAGGAAGGGCAAGAGTTTTCCGTCGTGGGCGGCTTGAACCAGGGTGGCCGGCACGGGGCCGAGAAGCGCGGACAGGTCCGCCGACGCCCAGTCGTCGGCGAGGAACTCCGCCAGCTGGGAGGCGCGCTGAGCCCGCTCCTCCCGGGTGCGCCACACATGCCGGAAGTTGCGCGGCATGTCGTTGAAGAGATGGTCCGTCAGCAGAGCCGACGGGGAGGGCCCGAAGCGCCGCGACACATAGTCGATGGCCGCCGCCGTGCGGTCGGCGCTGAGCTGGGGGTCGCTGTGCCGGAAGTGGCCCAGCGCCAGGCGCACCCCGCGGGAGTAGAACAGATCGATGACATCGCGGTAGGTGACGCCGCCCTCGATCCGGTCGTCGAGATCCCCTCCGTCGGGGGCCATCACGATGTAGGCGAGTCCGTAGCGCCCGAGGTCCGCGATCCGCTCCCACTCATCGGCGTTGGGAGACCAGATGCCCCGGGGCGGGACCCCGCCGAGGTTGCCCAGGAGAGGGCCCTCCACCGAGAAGCCGGCCAGAGCGGGGAGCTCGTCACGCAGGTCGGCGTAGCGCCGGACGACCTTCTCCCAGGTGCCGATGTAGTTGCGGGCCAGGAATATCCCGGGGACCACGTCGGTCCCGCGGGCCGTGGCGTGATCGTTGAGCGCCACGAGGTCGTCCGGTTCCATGGAGCTGTAGTCGAGGTCTTCCATGCCATGCGTGTGGATGAGCAGGGGGGTGGTCATGGGGTGCCTGCCTTTCGACCGTTGGCTTGAATGAATCGTTTGTTCATCGCTCCGTGCGAGGGGGGCCCGGGAGCCGGGTGCTGGTCCGCGAGCACCGCTGCCGAGGCAGCCGGAGAGCGGTGGCGGGCGGTGGGCGGTCCTGCTCGGGAATCGGCGCCCGCGGTGTCGCGCGGATCGACCTGCGGGGACGGGAGGAGGTCACGTGTCACCCATGGCGGACGCCATGGGTGGTTCAGGGCTGGGGCTGCGACCGGGTGACACGGTGACTGAACTCCCCTCGGAGATGCGGACCGTGAGGATGTTAGGCATGTACATGGTCACTTCGCACTCCCCGAGCAAATCACGCAGTGAAATCGGATCATGATGCCCAGTGACGTGGAGGCGTGGTGGGCGGACCGCGCCGCGCTCCGGACATGCCGGATCGAGTGCCGTCGCCGCCGTGCGGCTCTCCCGGGTGTCAGGCCGTGATCGCGGCGAGTTCGCCTGTGGGGGCGCTTCCCGGCTGTCCGGCGGAGCGGACGGGACCGCGGTGGTGATCACTCGGTGATAGGGGGCGCGGCGGGGCGAGCGGCGCTGGGAAGGGTGTCTTCCCGGTCACTCTCCCGCCTTCGCTCTTGCAATGACAGGCGGAGTCGAGCCCGGGAACACTCTGCGGCCACCGGTCGCCGGAGCACTCCCGCCGCCTTCTGGCCGGAACGCGCTCTAGCGGGGGCGAGGCGGTCATGCGCTGGTTCTGCCGACCGGATCGATCCGTGCGGCTGTGCGGGTCGGGCGAGGGGGAGCGGGTGCCGCGCGCACGGCTCCGGAGGCACGGCCGGCACCGGGGTCTCCGCGGTGCGGGGGTCCGCCGATGCCCCGCCGGGTCCGTCGCGTCCTCGACGCGTCCTGCGCCCGGATTCGGCCGCCCAGCGCTCCGCCGCGCGCCGGCGGTGTGCCGGCGACCGGACCGGCGACCGGACCGGCGGCGGCCCCGGTGCCGCCTGGCCGGAGGTGGTCCGGCCGTCGCCGACCGGTTGTTCGTGGGGCGGGTCGCCGGGGCCGGCGGTGGGTGTCGTGCCCGGTCCGCCGGTCCGGCGTCCACACGGTGCGGGCGGGAGCGGCCCCTCGGGGTTCGGCTCCCGCCCCCGCGGTCAGGGGAGACTGCGGAGGAAGACATCCGTACGGCCGTTGGTGTCACCGGGCACGATGTCCTCCGCCGCGGACTGGAAGACCACCTCGCGCCCACCGGCGCTGACCGCGTCGATCCCGGCCGTGGCGGGCTGGGCGGAGACGGTCGCGTCGGTGCCCGTCCGCAGATCGCGCAGGGTGAGCGGCGACGGTCCGCTCGTGCCCGACGGGGCGTACAGCAGAAAGCGGCCGGTGGGATCGATGGCCACGCCCCGCACATCCGGAACCGTCCGGGCCGTGCCCGAGGCGGTGTCGTGGACATAGGTGTCGGCGCCGGAGAGATAGACGACCGTGCTGCCGTCGTCGCTGAGCTGGACGAGGGTCGCCGCCCTGGCGGGGCCCTCGATCGGGCCGACGGGGGTGCCGGTGGTCCGGTTCCACACGAAGACGTCCTGTTCCCCGCCGTCCTGGTAGGCGAGGTGGTGGGCGTCGTCGCTGAGGGACGGCCGCGACGGGTGGGTGTTGTGGAGCACGTCGACGGTGTACGTGTGGTTGCTGACCCAGTCGACCACCTCGATGCGCTGGTTGGGCTCCGGCGGCCTGAAGCGGACGCTGTAGGCCAGGCGCAGACCGTCCGCGCCCAGCGACATCTCACAGTTGTAGGCCGTGCAGCTGTGGCCGATCGACTCTCCCGTGCTCACCCGGTGGAGGCGGATGTGCTCGTTCCTCATCCATTGCACCGGATAGCCGGCGAACCCACCGTCACCGCTGATCGCCGCGGGTTTCAGCGGCTCCTCGTGCCCGAGCCGCGTGGTCTGCCCCGCCTGCCGGTCGCGGAGGTACACCTTCCTGGTCGCCGTCGTGCCGCCGGGGATGAGGTTTCCCGCCGACGACGTGAAGACGACCCGCCGGCCGTCGGGCGTGATCGAGGCGTCGACGGAGTGGCCGTCGCCCTGGGTGCCGTCGGTCGCGACGCTGAGCCTCTCGACCCCGGCCGCCCGGACACCGGCGGGGCCGGCCGCGGCGGCCCCCGGCGGCACCGCGGTGACCGCGAGGACGGCGACCGCCGCCGCGCTCACAGGGGTCCGCAGACGTCTGGTGGTGCCCTTCGTGCCCCGGTGCGTGATTCCTCTCAACTTCTCCCCCAGACGGGTTCCGCCTCCGGCTCCCCACCGGAGGACCACCAGCATGCAACCGCGCCGGAATGGTGGGGTCAATGCGTCGGATGACGTAGCGGGGACCCGCGCCGGCCCGGCGCGGCGCGCGGGCCGCCCTCGACCGCCGCCTCCCCGGGACCCCGGCCGGAACCGCGAGCGGGGCGTTCACCCGTCGCCCGTCCCGGCCTGCCGCGACGGGAGGCGCGGAGCGCGCCACCGCTGCCTGGCCCGCGCCGTGACCCGCCGCCAGGAGGCGGACGGCGGATCGCGGGCGGCGCGCCCGGACGGCCCCCGGCGATGGCGTCGCCGGGGGCCGTCCGGACCGGTCGGCCCCGTGAACGGACGCGCCGCAGCCGCTACTTCCCCTGCGCGGCGACGATGCGTGTGCGGGGCAGGGCCGAGGTGTACGGGGAGATGAACTGCCACTCCGCCTTCTCGTCCAGGTCGTACCCGGCGCTGCTGACGAGGGCGAACTGGAAGCCCTTGACGTCCTCGCCGCCTCCGGACTCCCGGATCTCGCGGCGCAGGAAGTCCACCAGGACGCGGTAGGAGGGCCGTTCCCGGACGGTGGAGAAGCCCTTGTCCACGACCCGCAGGATGTCGCTGCCCAGATCGAACACGGCCTTCGGGACACGGCGGCCGGGATACCACGCCACCTGCCGCGCCTTCCGGTCCCGCACCGGCGGTACCACGCTCCACGCGGAGGTCTCGCCCGTGTGGGAGAGCGTGCGGTGGATCAGCTCGGAGTCGTGCACGGACGGGTGGGGGGCGAAGAACCGCCAGTTCGGAATGGTGCCCAGGTGGTCCTTCCGCCGGGAGCGCCCGAAGAGTTCGTCGGGGTGCTGGGAGACGGCGGTGAGGGCGAGCGCCGCGGCCCCCGCGACGCGCCAGCCCGCGCCGGGGCCGCGCACGGCGTCCTTGAGTATGCCGGTGACGGTCATGTCCTGACTCCTTCTGTCGGTTGTCCTGATCGGTCGGCGGCGGCGAAGGCCGCGATGAGACGGGCGATGTCGAGGGCGTGCGCGGGCCGGGTGAGCAGGTCGTCGCGCCCCGCGTCCTCCAGCACCACGCACGCGCCGCCGCGCAGGTGGGCACGGACCAGGGCGCGGTGGAACAGCGGTTGTCCGGGGTCGCCGTCCACCGTCCGCCGGGCGGAGACGACGAGAGCCCGGCCGGGCGCGGCGGGGAGTTCCCCGGGGCCGGAGCGGAACTCCCGCTCCGCGGCCTCCCACTCGCGGGCCGCCGCCCACCACATCCGGCTGTCGGCGAACTGCGCGCGGGCGCGCGGGCGCGCGGCCCTGGGGAGGTCGCCGATCCAGTCGGGCGGCGAGAGGAGGAACCCGGTGCCCAGCCGCAGGAACCAGGCCATCCGCCGGAGGCCGCTCACGTGTTCCCCGGCGTCCCGGGAGCGCCGTGGCGGGCGGGGCGGTCCGGCGGGGTGGCCGGGGTCCAGGTACACGACACCCTCCAGCCGGTCGCCCAGGAGCGGTGCGGCACGCCGGACGATCTCCCCGCCCAGGGCGTGTCCGGCCAGGATCACCCGGCGCCCGCCGGTCACCTGTGCCTCGACGAGGTCCACCAGATCCCGGACGGACTCCGCCAGTCCGTAGGGGCCGGCGGCCCGGCGGGACGAGCCGTCGTATCCGGCGCGGGCGTAGCCGAGCAGTCCCAGCCCCGAGGTCTGCCGCAGTCGCTCGACGATCCGGGAGAAGTGCTCCGGGGGCGCGGCCGGACCGGTCTCGAACACCACCACCGGCCGGTCCGGTTCGCCCTCGGCGTGGTGTTCGTACCGCAGGAGGTTCCCGGTCCCGGTCACGAGCGTACGGCTGCCCGGCGCGCCCGCGAGGACGGTCAGCCGGCGTCGTACGGCCGTGGTGGCGGCGCCCGCGACCGTCACGGCCGCCGCGGTGACCAGGAGCGGGAGGACGCGGTCGTCGCGGCGGGCGCCGACCGGATGGGAACCGGGGACGGCGGTGTAGGCGACCAGGGGGAGCATGGAGCCGAAGGCGGTGAGGAACCGGGGCAGGCCCATGACATGGGCGTTGACCGAGTGGAAGAGCACCATCGCCGTGATCACGGGGCGCGCGGGGCGTCCGCCGCAGGTGTAGAGAAGAGGGAATCCGCACTCCAGCGCGACGACCGAGCGGGTCAGCAGCCGGGCGGCCCCCGGGTGCCGCCTGGCCCGGGCCCACAGACCGGCGTGACCGTAGGTGCGGGTCCGCAGCACCCCGGACAGGGCGGTGCCGTCGCGCCACTCCCGTCCCAGGAGTTTGACCCAGCCGGACGTCGCGTACGCGAGGTTGGCCTGGGCCGCGACGTACCAGACCAGGGCGTCCTTGGCGGCGTCCGAGCGGACGAGCCCGGCGGCACCGGTGGCACCCTGGACCAGGGCCACCACCTGGTCGGAACCCTCGGCGCCGAAGACATGACGGGGCGACAGCAGGGCGCCGGAGACGGCGAGACAGAGCCCCGCCGCGCCCCGCCATCTGCCGTCGCCGGGCGCCAGCAGCGCCGCCGCGAGGGCGGCCCGCCCGAGATGGACCGCCGCCGTGGCACGCGGCTCGGAGACGAGGTCGAGGAGCCCGCGCAGCAGGGGACCGGTGTCCTGGCACGTGTCCCGGAGGATGGACCAGTCGTTGAGCCCGCCCCGCTCGGTCTGGCGGCGCTGGGTGAGGTACTCCAGGGACGAGTGGAGTGTGGTGAGAGCGCTCAGGCGCTCGGCGACGGCCAGAGCGCGGTCGCGGGTCGGCCCGGTGGGTGTGAGTGCGGCCCGGGAGAGGCCGCGCAGGGCCCGCACGGATCGTCGCATACCAGTCCCTCGGCGAGTGGTGCCTGGACCACCGTCCGGCACGGTGCCGGACGGTGCGCGGAGCGGCCCTCGCGTCGCCGCCGTACAGCGGCGACGGCGGTCACAGAAGTGCGTGACGCCGCGCGGGAGCCCGTACCGATCGGCCGCCCGCCGCGCCGATCGCGGTGTGACGCCGGTCTCCCACGGATGAAAGCAGCGCCGGAACGCGGGCGATATGACGCGGGTCACACGGCTGACCGGGGGTGACGGCTCCGGATGGATGACATCCGGCAGGGGTCCGCCATGACGGATGTCAGGCCGCCCCGTACCCCGTCGCGCCGCCCGGCTCCGGTGCGGCCGGCGCCGTGACGGGCCGCGATGTGCCGGCGGATTGGCGCATGTGAGCCATGCCACACGCCTGGTCGGTCCGGGGGGTGGGGACGGGAGATCCGGAGACGGATCTGAACGGGGGCGCCCGGCCTCGCGTGCCTCTCCATGAGGATGGGCCGGGCACGCCCGCCGCGCCCGGCGCCGGTGTCCCGTATGGCGGGAACGTGCTCCGCGCGGGCTGTCGCCGCGCTGGGCGGCGCGGGGCCGGGTCCCGGTGTACGGGCGCGGCGCGCCGCCGTGACCGCCGGGCGGGTGCGGCACCGGGGCGTCACCCCGCGCCCCGGCCGGGTCCGGGTCCGTGCGCGCCGGTGAGGGCGGGGCCGGCGCGACAGGAGGGGGCGGGCGCGCGGTGCCCGCCGTCCTCGCGTTCCGCCCCGAAGGGATGGGAGAGGAGAGCCGGATGAGGATACGTGTGCTGATCGTCGACGGTGAGCGACTGGTCCTGGAGGCGCTCTCGGCCATGCTCGCCGAGGAGGAGGACCTGGACGTGGTGGCCCAGGCCACGACCGCCGCCCGCGCCTGCGACCTGGCTCGCCGGCTGACCCCCGATGTCTGTGTCCTGGACCTCAACACCCCGGACCGCGAGGGGCTGGGAATCGTCCGCGAACTGGGCCGGGCCCTGCCGTCCCTCCGGTGCGTGGTGGTGACCTCCCGCACCGCGCCGGGCCATGTCAGGGCGGCGCTCCGGGCGGGCGCGCGCGGCTTCGTCCCGAAGACGGCGTCCGCGCGGGAGCTCGCGGACACGATCAGGGCCGTGCACCGGGGCGGCCGCCGTGTCGACGCCGATCTGGCGGCCGAGACGATCTGTGCCGGGGACTCCCCCCTGACACCGAGGGAGACGGACATCCTCTCCCTCTCGGCGGACGGCGCCCCGATCGCCACGGTCGCCCTGCGGGCGGTCCTCACCCAGGGGACCGCCCGCAACCACCTGTCCAGCATCACGGGCAAGCTCAAGGTGGCCAATCGGCACGAAGCCATCCACCTCGCCCGGCGGCGCGGCTGGATCTGAGCCCGCCGGACGCGGCGCCGCGCGGCGCCGCGCGACATCCCGCGCTTCCGGACGGCGCGGTCGACGGCCCCGCCGGTGAACATCCGGAGCGGGAGGCGCCGGGGCGCGGGGACCGCGCGGCGGGCCGGGACCCGAGGTCGCGGCGCGCGGGGCCGGGGCGGGGAGCTGCGCTGGTGCTCGGCCGTTTTGTGGGTGGCGCGGCTGGGGTTCGGGTTGCCGTGGGGTGCGGGAGGGGCACTGCCAGCCGCCGCCGGGGCGGGGAGCTGCGCTGGTGCCTGGCCGTTTTGTGGGTGGCGCGGCTGGGGTTCGGGTTGCCGTGGGGTGCGGGAGGGTCACCGCCGGCCGCCGCCGGTTCCCCCGTACCGGAAGGGCGGTACCACCCGGCGCCGGGGCCGCGAGGGCCGGCGCCGTGGGCCGGGGCTCCTCCGGCCCGGCCCGGGGGCGCCCCCGCCGCCTCCGCGCCGGGAGGTGTCCGGAGGATTCGGATGCGGCCCGCGCCCCCGGGCACTTCCAGGGAATTGTTGAATCGGGCTGCCGAGAGGGGTTTCCCGGACTAGCGTGCCCGCCGAAGGGCGGTGGACGGTGGTGGAGTTCGGCGTACTCGGGCCGATCGAGGCGCGGGCGGACGGCGGCCTTGTCGACCTGGGGCACCCACGGCAGCGGTGTGTGCTGGCCGCCCTGCTCGTGGATGCCAACCGGGTGGTGCCGGTCGATGAACTCATCGGCCGGGTCTGGGCGGACTCCGGACCCCAGCGGGCCAGGGAAACCCTGTACAGCTATCTCTCACGGCTGCGGCGGGCCCTGAGCGCCGCCCACGCGGAGGCGCGGATCGTGCGGCGGAGCGATGGCTATGTCCTGGAGGCCGATGCGGCCACGATCGACCTCCACCGCTTCCGGGAGCTGATCGCACGCGCCCGTACCGCCGATGACGAGCGGGCATCGGCGCTGACGCGGCAGGCGCTGGGGCTCTGGCGGGGCGAGCCCTTCGCCGCGGCCGACACCCCCTGGTTCGGCGAGCTGCGCCGGACACTGGAGCGCGAGCGGTTCGCGGCGGAGTCGGACAGTCTCGACCTCGACCTGCGCCGCGGCCTCCACGGCGGTGCGCTGCCCCGGCTCACCGCCCGGGCGGCGGAGTATCCGCTGGACGAGCGACTGGCCGGACAGCTGATGCTCGCCCTCTGCCGGAGCGGGCGCACCGCCGACGCCCTGGCCCGCTACCAGGACATCCGGCACCGGCTGGCCGAGGAGCTGGGCATCGACCCCGGCGCGCCGCTGCGGCGGCTGCATCAGCAGATCCTGGTCGCCGACCCGGCGCTCGACACCGCCGCGGCGCTCGGCACAGGGCCTGCCCCGGCCGTGGCTCCGGCCCCGGCCCCGGCGCGGGTTTCACGGCCGGTGCCGCGCCAACTGCCCCCGCCACCGGCCGCGTTCGTGGGACGGCACCGCGAGATGGCGTTCCTGGACGACCGGCTGAGGACACCCATCGGCACGGACCGGGTGATGGTGATCTCGGCGATCGGGGGCGCGGGCGGGATCGGCAAGACCTGGCTGGCGCTGCGCTGGGCCCATGACCACCTCGCTCACTTCCCCGACGGCCAGCTGTACATGGATCTGCGCGGCTTCGACCCCTCCGCCGAACCCGTCCCCCCGGCGACAGCGGTGCGCGCCTTCCTCGACGCCCTGGGCGTCGGGCCCCAGGAGATTCCCGCCGACCCGCACGCCCAGGCGGGCCTGTACCGCTCCCTGGCCGCCGACCGGCGGCTGCTCATCCTGCTGGACAACGCCCGTGACACCGATCAGATCCGCCCGCTGCTGCCCGGCGGCGCCCACTGCACGGTCCTGGTGACCAGCCGCGGCCACTTCGACGCCCTCCGCGCCACCCATGGCTCCCGCGGTCTGACCCTGGACATGTTCGCGGCCGACGAGGCCCGTGAGGTCGTCGTCCGTGCGCTGGGCCGGGACCGGGTGGCCGCCGAACCGGAGGCGGTGGCGGGACTGCTGCGCCTGTGCGCCGGGCTCCCCCTGGCCCTGGCCATCGCCGCCGCCCGGGCCGCGTCCCGTCCGGACTTTCCGCTCGCCGCCCTGGTCACCGAACTCCAGGACGCCGGCGGCCGGCTGGACGCCCTCAGCGCGGGAGACCTCACGACCGATCTGCGGGCCGTGATGGAGACGTCCCACCGCGCCCTGGACGACAGCGCGGCGGAGGTCTTCGCCCTGCTGGGTACGGCCCCCGGACCGGACATCTCCTTGCCCGCGGCGGTCGCGCTCACCGGGCTGCCGCTCCGCCGCGCCCGTCTGGTGCTCCGCGCCCTGGAGGCGGCCCACCTGGTCAGCCAGCACGTACCGGGCCGCTACCGCATGCACGACCTGGTCCGGCTCCACGCCGTCGAACGCGGCCGGGACCTGCCGCACGCGTCGCGCGACGCGGCCGGTGCGCGGCTGTACCGCTGGTACCGGGCCGCGCTGCTCCGGGCGGTGACCGAGGTCGATCCGCTGAGCGAGACCCGCCCCGAGGAGTCGGCGGAGCCACCGCCAGGAGTCCCCGCGTTCGAGAGCGCCGACGCCGCCTGGGCCTGGCTGGACGAGGAGTACACCCATCTGACGGCACTGCTCGCATCGGCGGCGGCGCGGGGGCGCCACTCCTGGGTGGTCGAACTCGCCCTCGCCCTGCGCATCCCCTTTCTGCACCGCAGACGCATACCGGACTGGATCGGCGTCTACACCGTCGCCGCGCGGTCCGCCCGGCACACCGCCGACGCCAACGCGGAGGCCGAGCTGCTGGCGAACATCGCGGTCGCCCACTGCCTCGGCGGGCGGACCGAGGAGAGCCTGCCCTGGTTCCGGCAGGCCCTCGCCGCGTACCGCGCGACGGGCAACGACGCCGGGGCAGCGGGGGTGGCGGGAAACCTCGGGAACGCCTACGTCCTGCTGGCCCGGTACGCGGATGCCGAGCGGACACTCGACGAGGCGCGGGGCGCCTTCCACCGGCTCCGGGCCCTCCGCGGCGAGGCCAACGCCCTGAACAGCCTGGGCCGGCTGGCCACCCTGCGGGGTGCCACCGCGGAGGCGCTCCGGCGGCTGGACCGGGCCGCCGAGCTGTTCCGCGAGGCCGGCGACGGCTACGGGCTCGGCCACTGTCTGGTCAACAGCGGAGCGGCCCGGGGCGACGCCGGGGAGTGGGGGCCGGCCGTGCGCTGCCATGAGGAGGCCCTCGCGCTCTTCCGGCGGACCGGGGACCGGGGAGGCGAGGCGGAGGCGCTCAGCAAGCTGGTCGTGTCCCGGGTGCACCAGGACCCCGGGACGGCCCGGGACGTCCTGCCCGAGCCGCCCCTGGTCCTGCACGAGCGGGCGCTGGCGCTCGCCCGCACCGCCGGTGACCTGGCGCTGGAGGCCGAGATCCACAACGACACCGGCCGTACGGCGCTGCTGCTCGGCGACCCGCGGACCGCGGAGCTGCACCACCGCTGTGCCCTGGGCATCGCGGGCAGCCACCGGGAGGAGGAACTCAGGGCGCACCAGGGTCTGGGGGACGCCCTCCACGCACTGGGCCGTACCGAGGAGGCCGACCAGGAGTGGGCGCGGGCCCGGCGGGTCCGGGGTCTGTACGGACTTCGGTGACGGTGCCCGGCGGTCGGCCCGGCGCCCCCGTGCCCGTCCCCGCCCCCGTGCCCGTCTCCGTGTCCGTCTCCGTGCCCGTGCCCGTCTCCGTGCCCGTGCCCGTCCCCGCCTCCGTGCCCGTCCCCCCCGCGCGGGCCGTATCCGCTTCGCCCGGCTCCGGCGCGGCGCCGCCCATCTCCCGGCAGGGTGGAGCCGGGCGGTTCCCCCCTGCCCCCCCGCCACCGGCCGCCCCGACCGCCCGCGCCCGACCGGGCCACGCGGGCGCGTACGCCGTGCGGGCCGTCCCCGCCGTCCGGGCCCCCGCGCGATGTCCCGTGCTCCCGCACGGAACCCTCCGGTTCTCAATTAGGCTGCTCGGTGTTTGTCCGAATCTTCACCGTGGCGGCCGCGCGCCCCATGAGCTGGAGTACCCGCCAGCAGAAGGAGCGTGCCGAGATGGGGTTCGAACCCGTGGGGGCGGCGATCACGGGCGGTGCGGGCAGACCGGTCCCGCCGCAGCCCGGCCCCGCCGGGACGGCCCCGCGCCGCTCCGCCACGGCCGTGCCCCACGCCCCCGCCTGGCCGGAGGCGCGTCCGACGGTGCTGCTGATCGAGGACGACCCCGGCGACGCCCTGCTGGTCGAGGAGCTGGTCACCGACAGCGACATGGCCCTCGACCTGGGGTGGGCCCGCAGCCTCGGCGAAGCGCTGCCCCGCATCCGGGAGGAACGCCCGCACTGTGTCCTGCTGGACCTGCACCTCCCCGACGCCCAGGGTCTCCAGGCCCTGGAACGCGTCATCGAGGTCGCCGGCACCTCCGCCGTCCTGGTGCTCACCGGACTGGCCGAGGAGCAGGCCGGACTGGCCGCCGTCACGGCCGGCGCACAGGACTACCTGGTCAAGGGGCGGCTGGAGCCGGACCTGTTCGCCCGCGCCGTCCGCTACTCCATCCAGCGCAAGCATGCCGAGCTGGCCTCGGCGGCGCTCCAGGCCGAACGTCTCCGCGCGGAGGAGAACAGCCGTCTGGAGCGCGGCCTGCTGCCCACACCCCTGCTCCGCGACGACCGGATCAGGGTCTGCGCCCGCTACCGTCCCGGCCGTGCCCACGCCCTCCTCGGCGGTGACTTCTACGATGTGGTGCAGACCAGGGACGGGGTGACGCACGCGGTCATCGGGGACGTCTCCGGGCACGGCCCGTACGAGGCCGCCCTCGGCGTCTGTCTGCGGGTGGCCTGGCGCTCGTTCGTCCTGGCCGGGGTCCGCGGCCAGCGGCTCCTGGAGCTGCTGGAGGAGGTCCTGGTCGCCGAACGCTCGGGCCCCGAGATCTTCGCCTCCCTCACCAGCCTCACCCTGCACCTCGGGGAACGCCGGGCGGAGGTGCTGCGCGCCGGCCACCCCGGCTTCCTGATCCGCTCCGCCGCCGGCGTCCGGCACCAGGACGCTCCCCCCGGCCCGGTGCTCGGACTGCTGCCCGAAGCCGCCGAGTGGCCCGCGACCCGGCTGGAGCTGCCGCTCGACGGGGCGATCACCCTCTACACCGACGGCCTGATCGAGGGCCGCACCGGAAACGGCCCCGACCGGCTGGGCGAGGAAGGCCTGCTCGCTCTCGCGCGGCGCCTCGACGCACTCCCCTCCGAGGCGTTCGTCGACGGGCTGATCGACGAGGTCCGGGCGCTCTCCGCGGAATCCGGCGGGCACACGGACGACACCGCCCTCCTGCACCTGGACTGGAACGAGCCGACGTGACCACCCGCACCACACCCCATGACCCCACCACCCCCGCCACCCCGGCGCCCGGGGCGACGGCCGCGCGCGCCGGGACCTCCGCCACCGGTCCCCGGCGCGCGTTCCGGGGACTCACCGTCCAGGCGTGGTTCCTGCTCGCTCTGCTGGTGATGGGCACGGTCACCGCGGTGGCCGGTACGGTCGGCGCCGTGGCCCTCAACGAGACGGAACGGGCCAACGCGCATCTCGTGGACGACATCGCCCCCGCGCGGGCCGAGGCGTTCCAGCTCAAGGCGGCCCTCCTGGACCAGGAGACCGGCGTGCGCGGCTATCTGCTCACCGGTGACCCGGCCCTTCTGGAGCCCTACCACCGGGGTCTGGCCGCCGAGGGGGGCATCCGCGACCGCCTCACCGATCTCTTCCGGGCCGATCCCGGGCCCGCCGCCGACCTGGAACAGGTCGAGCGGACCGCGCACACCTGGCGCACCCGGTTCGCCGAGCCCGCCATCCGGGCGGAGAAGACCCGCGCGCCCTTCGCGCACAACGCGGGGAAGGCCGGCTTCGACGAGGTCCGCGCGGCCCTCGACGCCCAGCAGCGGCGGCTCCAGGCCGAACGGGAGCGGGCCCGCGCCGAACTCACCCGGGCCGGCGACCGGCAGGACCTGGCCCTCGCCGTCATTCTCGGCGCCTTCGTGGTCACCGCCGGAGGTCTGGCCGCCCTGATCCACTACGCCGTCGGCCGCCCCCTCACCGCGACACGGCTCGCCACGCAGCGTGTCGCCGATGGCGCGTTCACCCATCACATCCCGGAACGCGGCCCGGCCGACCTCCAGGCACTCACCCGCTCGGTCGAGGCGATGCGGGAACGGATCGTCACCGAGCTGGACACCTCCCGCCACAACGAGGAGACGCTCGCCCGGCAGGCCGCCGATCTGGAGGAGCAGCGCATCGAACTGGAGCGCTCGAACTCCGAACTGGAGCAGTTCGCCTATGTCGCCTCGCACGACCTCCAGGAGCCGCTGCGCAAGGTGGCCTCCTTCTGCCAGCTCCTGGAGCGGCGCTACGGCGACCGGCTGGACGAACGCGGCACGCAGTACATCTCCTTCGCCGTGGACGGGGCCAAGCGCATGCAGGTCCTCATCAACGATCTGCTGACCTTCTCCCGGGTCGGCAGGCTCCACGACAGCGTCCGGACCGTCGCCCTGGACGAGTCGCTGGACCGGGCGGTCCGGGATCTCTCGGTCGCCATCGCCGACTCCGGCGCCGAGATCGTCGTCCCGGACCCCCTGCCCGCCGTCCAGGGCGACCCCACCCTGTTCACGATGCTCTGGCAGAACCTCGTCGGGAACGCCGTCAAGTTCCGCAGCCCCGACCGCGTTCCCCGGATCGAGATCACCGCCGGCCACAGCGCGGAGGAGGGGGCCACCGGAGTGTGGACCTTCGCGGTGACCGACAACGGCATCGGGATTCCGGGCGAGTTCGCGGACAAGGTCTTCGTGATCTTCCAGCGGCTCCACAGCCGGGCTGTCTACAGCGGCACCGGCATCGGACTGTCGCTCTGCAAGAAGATCGTGGAGCACAGCGGCGGCCGCATATGGGTGGACCAGGAGTACGGGGACGGCACCCGGATCGTCTTCACCCTGCCCGCAGCGCCCCCCGCCCCCGGCGCGGAATCCGATGA
Organism: Streptomyces sp. NPDC001985; assembly: GCF_040296845.1. Lineage (NCBI taxonomy): Bacteria > Bacillati > Actinomycetota > Actinomycetes > Kitasatosporales > Streptomycetaceae > Streptomyces > Streptomyces sp. NPDC001985. The sequence goes on along the minus strand of NZ_JBEOYB010000037.1, from coordinate 52,975 downwards.
CGGCAGCCCGGCCGCCTCGGCGGTTCCGGCGCCTCCGTCAACCCGCCCGACCGAATCCCACGGAGGAATCACCCCATGAGCACGCTCCCGCACCGCCCCGTCGAAGTCCTCCTCGTGGAGGACGACGCGGGCGACGAGCTGATGACCCGGGAGGCCTTCGAGGACAACAAGATCGGGAACACCCTCCATGTCGTACGGGACGGGCTGGAGGCCCTCGATTTCCTCTATCGCCGCAAGGAGCACGCGAACGCTCCGCGCCCGGATCTGATCCTGCTGGATCTCAACCTGCCCAAGTACGACGGGCGCCAGGTACTGGAAAAGATCAAATCCGACGCGGAGCTGAGTCACATCCCCGTGGTGGTCCTCACCACATCGGCCGCCGAGGAGGACATCCTCCGCAGCTACCGGCTCCATGCCAACGCCTATGTGACCAAGCCCGTCGACCTCGACCAGTTCATGAAGGCGATCCGGCAGATCGACGACTTCTTCGTCACCGTCGTCAAACTGCCCCGCTCCTTCTGACCCGGCTCCGTGATGGCCCGGCCCGCCTCCCGGGGCCCGCGCGAAGCGGCTCCGGGCGGCGAGCCCGGCCATCACGCCCTCGGGCCCTCCCCGCGGCGGCCTGACCACCGAGATCCCCCGGCCGCCGCGACGGGGACGGCAGCCGGAGGACCCGGGTCGTCCCGTGCGGATCGGGCCGGGCCCGCGAGCCCTCGGGCCGGGCCCGCGAGCCCTGGTGCCTGATCCGGCCGATCCGGAAGAGACTCCCCGGCCGTGCCGGGCGACGATCTCGCGGACGCCGGACAGGTCCGCTTCCCTCTCCTTCTCGTCCTCGTGCCGGCCGTCCCCGTCCAGGATCGGCACCACGGTCTCCGGGGTGAAGCCCCGGCCGAAGCGCCGGACGCTCAGGCAGTAGGCGAAGCCGGACTCGCCGAAGAGGCCGCAGCCCTCGCGGCGGCAGTGCTCCGCCAGACCGTCGGACACGTGCCGGCGCGTACCGTCGTACCGGACAACACCGCCCGCGCGGTGAATCGTCCGGCCCGTGGCGGAGTCCGTGAGGTTCAGCGACTCGTCGTTCTCGGGACGGTCGCGGACCAGGGCGACGAGGGCGTCGGGGACGCCCCCGCAGAAGGAATCCTGGAGGGCGAAGTCCTCCTCGGCGTACGGATTCAGCGCCGACTCGTGGTCGAACGTCAGCAGCAGCACGCGACCGTCCTCCGCGAAGTACCAGACCGCGGACTGGCCGCCGCCGTCGTCCCAGGCCGGACGGCGCGCGCCGGTCACCGTCACCGGGTCGACCCCGGCGATGCCGTCCGTGACGGCCGCTCGGCGCCGTACTTCCGGGAGGGTGTCCACCGCCTCTGACACGGCCGTCCTGGTGCGCGCGGCCGGTGCGCGCGCCCCGGCGGCCCGATGCCCGGTGGTCCGATGCCGGGCGACCGGCGGCCCGGCGGCCCGGCTCCGGGCGGCGTCGCGGATGTCCGCCAGTCGGGCGATTTCTCCCGCTTCACCGGCGTTTCCCGCCCCGCTCCCCGGCCGCCCGTGCCTCCCTTGGACCGTCACGCGATTAGTACGACAATCATTCCGGCTTGAAGGAGCCCACCATGCACATCCCCCATTCTGTCCACCCCCGCGGCACCCGCACCTCCGCGGCGGCGGCGGTCGTACTCGCCGCGGGGCTCGCTCTGGCCGCCGCGCCCGCCGCGTACGCGGCACCGGGAGACAGCGGCGACCTCACCATTCTGGCCTCCGGCGCGGGCTGGGGCGCCCAACGCGACGGCGCGGTCTGCAAGTTCAAGCTCGTCGCGGACAACTTCGAAACCCTCCCGGCCATCGCCTGGACGATCACCGTCCGCCCGCCCACCGTCCCACCCGGTGACACCCTGACCGGGAATCTGCCCCTCGACCAGGGCAGGGCCCGCAGCAACGAGTACCGGCTGGCCGACGGTACGTACCAGCTCCAGTGGACGGTCCCCGGCGGTGTGACCAAGCAGAAGACCTTCGTGGTCCACTGCGACGAGGGCAAGAACCCCGGCCGGACCTATGAGAAGCCGTCCGGCCCCGTGCCGGCGGGCGGCGGCGGCGTGCCCACCGTGGAGAGCGCCGCGTCCCCGGCGGAGATCGGGACGGCCACCGCGCTGGTCGCCGGCGCGGCGGGTGCCGCCGGGCTGGTGCTGGCCCGCAGGGCAGCGCGACGCCGCTCCCGTGGCGAGGCCTAGCCGGCCCTGCCGGCGACGACGGGGACCGAGCCGCGCATGCCGTCTCACCATGACGCTGTGCGCGGTCTCCTCCCTGGTGACCGGCATCGTCTGGGTGAGCGGGGAATCGCCCGGGACGATGTCCGCCGCCCGCGGCTCCGACGCCGCGGGCGGCGCGCCGCCGCCGTCCCCAGAGGACCCGCACCGGCCGCCGGAGAAGGCGGCGGCGTCCCACGCGCCGCTGTCGCCCTCCCGCCCCGTGAAACTGTCCATCCCCGCCATCGTGATCGAGGCCCCGCTCCTCGGTGTCGGCCTCGACACCGAGGGCCGCCTCGGCGCGCCCCCGCTGAGCAAGCCCAGGGCCGCCGGCTGGTACCGGGGCGGCCCCTCCCCGGGAGAAACGGGTACGGCTCTGATCGTCGGCCACCGGGACACCCGGACAGGAGCCGCCATCTTCCTCAACCTCAACGCGCTGAAGCGGGGCCAGAAGGTCGAGGTCGTCCGCGCGGACCGGCGTACGGCGGTGTTCACCGTCGACGCCGTCAAGACCTACAAGAAGAGCGAGTTCCCGGACGACACGGTGTACGGACCTGCCGCCCGCCCGGAACTCCGGCTTCTGACCTGCGGCGGACGCTTCGACAAGAAGTCCGGCTACTCGGCCAACGTCGTGGTCTTCGCCCATCTCACCGCGCTCCGAAAGGCGGCGTAGAGGGCCCCGGGCCCTGAGCCCTGAGCCCTGAGCCCTGAGCCCTGAGCCCTGAGCCCCGGGCCCCGGGCCCCGGGCGAAGTCCATGTCCGTACCGCGCCGTTGTCCGCGCCGGCCGAGGGACACCATCGTGCGCCCGCAAGCGCTGGAACGGCTGAACCGGGAGGCCGGCGGGACCCTGCCCGGCTCCCGGATCACCCGCGGCGCGGCGGCCGTCAGCCCGCGACGAGTTCCACGGGCAGCTCGACGGCGGCCCGCACGATCAGACCGTCCTTCCAGCGCAGCTCGTCCAGTGGCCCGGAGGGAGCGAGGGCGGGGAAGCGGGTGAACAGCGAACGCAGGGCGACCTTGAGTTCCATCCGGGCGAGCTGGGCCCCCAGGCAGAAGTGCGGGCCGTGGCCCAGCGCCAGGTGCGCGGCCGACCCGGGGCGCGCCAGATCGAGCCGGTAGGGGTCGGGGAAGGCCGCCGCGTCGCGGTTGGCCACCGCGACCATGGGAATGACCACCTCACCCGCGCGCACCCGGGTCCCCTCCAGCTCGATGTCCTCCAGGGCGATCCGCGGCAGGATTCCATCGGTCATCTTCGAGTGCCGCATCAACTCCTCGATGGCGGCGGGCCAGAGCTCGGGCCGCTCCTTGACCAGCGCCAGCTGATCGGGATGGGCGAAGAGGGTGATGAGGGAGTTGCTGATCTGGTTGACGGTCGCCTCGTGCCCGGCGAGCAGCAGCCCCTGCACATTGGTGACCAACTCGGCGTCGGACATCACCCGCTCCCGGTCGTTCGTGGCGACAAAGGCCGAGATGAGTCTGGAGTCGGGGTGGCGGCGGCGTTCCTCGATCAGCTCCCCGACGTAGGAAGCGATCGCCGCCAGGGCAGCCGCCAGCTCCTCCTGGGCGTGGGCATGGACCGAGAGCAGCGGGAAGGTCCACGCCCGGATCTGCTCCCGGTCCCGGTGCGGTACCCCGAGCAGCTCGCAGATCACCATGATCGGGAGTGCCGCGGTGAAGGGCCGGATCAGATCGCCGGGCAGCTCCAGCGCGTCGAGGAGTCCATCGGTGGTCCGCTGGATCGCGGGCTCCAGACCGCGGACCATCCGTGGGCTGAACGCCCCTGCCATCAGGCGCCGGAAAGCGGTGTGCACGGGCGGGTCCAGGCTCGTCAGGACCCCGGGAAGGTTGTTGACGCGCAGGAGGGCCGGCAGCTCCGCCTCCAGGGCCGCGGCCCGGCTGAAGCGCGCGTCCCCGAGGACCTGGCGGACCGCCCGGTGGCTGAGGGCGAGCCAGATCTCGATCTCCTCCGCGCCCGTACCGGTCCGCGCGCGCACCACCGGCCCGTCCTCCAGCAGCCTCATTCCCCGGGGGCAGTGGTCGGAACTGACGGAGTCGATGAAGGGATAGCTGGGCAGCGGCACGGGTGGCCTCCTGTCTCGGGGTCCTCCTGGTGACCACGGACCGCGGCCCGGCGCGGTTTGAGGCGTCCCGTACCACCACTCGTTTCCGGCCATCCCTCCACCGGGGACCTCGGGAACACCGCGACACGGGACGGGTGTCCGCGCCGCCGTCGTTCCGCGCGACCGCGCGGCACCGTTCCGCGAGGCGTTCCGGCGGGTCTGCGCCGGAGGCGCGGAGGGCGTCCGGACGGGCAGCCACCGGCCCGCGGCCCGCGCCGCCGGAGCCGGAGCCGGAGCCGGCTCCGTCGCCCGAGCCGGTGGGAGCCGTGCCCCGGCCGCCGTCGCGCGGTCCGTGAATCCTTTCGGACCCGCCGCGCCTCTTCTTCATGTGCCCACACCATGGTGGGCACGGAACACGGAGGTAATCCATGCTCGTCGGTGCCGTCATCACAGCGGCTGTCCTCATCTGCCTCTGCGCCGTTCTCGTACTCCGCGGGCGGGGGCGTTCCCGTGGCTGACCCGACCTGGCCCGGCGAGCGGCTGGTCCTGGCCGCGCAGCGGGGCGACTCCGAGGCGACCGCCGCGCTGCTCTCCGGCTCCCACCCGCACGTGCGGCGCTTCGCCCACTCGCTCTGCGCCTCACCGGAGGACGCCGAGGACGCGGCGCAGGAGGCGCTGATCATCCTCTACCGGAGGATCGGGATGCTCCGTGCCTCCGGGGCGCTGGCGTCGTGGATGTTCCGCATCGTCCGCAACGAGTGTCTGCGCCGCGTACGGCGGCTGCGCCGCCCGGAGGACCCGATGGGCGCCGGCGCCACAAGCACCGCCGGTCACTCCGCCGCTTCCGCACGGCGATCCGCCGAGGACGAGGTGCTGGAGCGGCTGGAGGCGGACTGGGTGGTGAACGCGATTCTCGCGCTCCCCGCCGACCAGCGCAGGGTGCTGATCATGCGTGATGTCCAGGGAGAGAGCGGCCGGCGGACCGCCGACGCGCTCGGCCTCACCACCGCCGCGATGAAGTCCCGCCTCCACCGCGCCCGTGCGACGCTGCGCGAAACCCTGCGCGACGGTTCCGGTCCGGCTCCGGGGGAGCGCCGATGACCACCGGCCCCGCCTTCGCGAGCACGTCGGTGCCCCGGCACCTGGCGCGCGGCGCGGCGGGCTTCGGCGCACTGGCCGGTTCGGTGCTCCTCCTTCCGGCCATCGGCCCGTGGAGCCTGCTGCTGGCTCCGCTCGGACTCCTCGCGCTGCGCGGCTGTCCGCTCTGCTGGACGATCGGGCTGGTGCGGACAGTGTCGATGGGACGGTGGAAGCGGTCCTGCGCGGACGGGCGGTGCGAACTCACGAGCACCGGACACCGCTGACCCGCGCCAGGCCAGGGTTGGCCCCCATGCCGGGCCTCTCCCAGGGCCGGGAAGGCGACGGCCGGCCGGGCGCGGGGCGCGCGGCCGGTTCCCGCGAGGGAAGGCCGTGTCCGGAGGCGATGGGTCCGCGCCCCTGACCCCGGGCGCCCCCGGCCGGGGATCGACGGGCCGTCGCAGAACCTGGGTCGTCTCTTTCGGATCGTGCCGGGGCTCGCGAGCCCTGGCACCGCGCCTCGCCGCGTTGTCGTCGGTCGCCGGCGCTCCGCGTGGGCTCCCTCCTCCGCCTCGCGATCCACGGCACCGGACCCCGCTCACCGATCCGGCCCGATCCGAGAGAAACTCCCCAGGCCGGCTCCGGGTTCGCAGATCCCCCGCCTCCCGGACGCCGCGACGCGGGCCCGGGCTCTCCGAGGAGCCCGGGCCCGTGGCGCCGTTGGCGCGGGGCCCGCGCGGCGGGGGCTACTTCCGGTAGCCGAGGGTGGTCATCATCCCCGCCTCCGCGTGGTAGACGTTGTGGCAGTGGATCATCCACAGCCCCGGGTTGTCGGCGTCGAAGTCGACGGTCAGGGTGCTGCCGGGGAGCACGATCGCGGTGTCCTTGCGCGGTCCGCCGGGGACGTCCGCCAGGGCGAAGGTGTGGCCGTGCAGATGGACCGGGTGCCACATGGAGGTCCTGTTGCGGAAGACCAGCCGTACCCGCTCACCGGCACGGACGGCGTGGCGCGGCGGTCCGGGGGCGTACGGCTCACCGTCGAAGGCCCAGTCGTACCTCGCCATCCCGCCCGTCAGTACGATCTCGGCGGTGCGGTCCGGCGCCCGCCGGGGGAGTGCGACCGAGGCGTGCGCCCGCAGCTTCCCGGCGGTCAGCAGCCGCCCGTCCAGCTCCTTCGGGCGTACGGACGCGGTCGGCGCGGAACCGCCGCCGGTGCGCAGCAGGGCGAGGGCGGCGGCCTTCTTGCCCTCGGCGACGGCGGTGAGGGGGAAGACGCCGTCGCCGGCGGTCACCAGGACGTCGTAGCGCTCGCCCATGCCCAGCAGCAGGGCGTCGGTCCTCGCGTGGCGGACCGGGAAGCCGTCGGTGTGGGTGACGGTCATCTCGTGGCCGCCGAGGGCGACGCGGAAGGCCGTATCGCCGCCCGCGTTGATGATCCGCAGCCGGATGCGGTCGCCGGGCTTCGCGGCGAAGGAGGTGGGGGCGCCGGGGGTGCGGCCGTTGACCAGATAGTGCGGGTACGCCACGTCCCCGGCGTCCCCGCCGAGGAGATCGCTGTTCGCGCCCATCATCATCCGCGACGGGCCCCCGGGGTCCGGAGCGCTCGTGCCCCGGGTGAGCGACACACCGGTCATGCCGTGTCCCTCGTGGCCGCCGCCGCCCATGCCCTCGCGGAGTTCGGCCAGGACGGCGTCCGGTGTGGAGCCGTCCACACCGTCGACCCAGTCGTCGAGGACGACGACCCACTCCCTGTCGTACGCGAGGGGCTCCTTGGGGTCCTCCACGATCAGCGGCGCGTACAGGCCCCGGTCCTGCTGGACCCCGGAGTGGGGGTGGAACCAGTACGTCCCCGGGTGGGCCAGGGCGAAGCGGTGGAGGAACTCCCCGCCCGCCCGGACGGGCCGCTGGGTGAGCCCGGGGACACCGTCCATGTCGTTGCGGAGGGCGAGCCCGTGCCAGTGGAGGGAAGTGGTCTCGGGGAGGTTGTTGGCGAGGGTCAGGGCGAGGGTCTCCCCGGCGGTGGCCCGGATCTCCCGGCCCGGCAGCCGGTCGCCGTAGGCCCAGCTGCGGACGGTCCGCCCGCCGATGTCGAGCCGCGCGGGGGTCGCGGTGAGCCGCACCTTCCGCTCGGGGCCGCCGCCGCGCTCCGCCTCGGCGGCGGCGACCTCCGCGCCGTCGGGCGCGACGAACTCCCCGGACCCGGTGGCGCTCCCCGGGCTCGTGGGCCTCCCGGCGGGCCCGCCGCCCCCGTGCCCGGTGTGGCTCCCGCCGGAGCCGGAGCCGGAGCCCGCGCCGGAGCAGGCGGCCAGCAGGCCCGACCCGGCGACGGCGAGTGATGCCGTGGTCATGGAGCGGCGTGTGATGTGCGTACGCATGAGTGGGTGCACCTCGTGGTGGTGTCGGAACAGGGCATACGGACGGGCCGTGCCGGCCGCCGCCGGGGGAGGCGGGGGGCGGCGGGACGGCGGTCTAGGTCCGCAGGACCGACAGCTGGGCGAGGAGCGTCCGGGGCGAGGGAGGGGCGGGGGCCGGCGCCGGGGCGCGCGGCATCGCCGGGCCCGCCCGTTCGCGCCGCCGGGCGCCGCGCGGGAGCCGGCGGCCGGCGGCGACGAGCAGGACGGCAGCGCAGGCCCCGAGGACCGCGAGGCAGACCATCGCCGAATCCATGCCGTGCTCCCCTGGTGCGGGGGCGGGTTCGGGGGTGCCGTGACCGGCGGCGGGTGCGGGTCCGTGGTGCGGTCCGAGCGTGACGACGGCACCGGAATCCGGCTCGTGGCCGGTGATGGTGACCGTGCCGGCGGCGAAGAGCGGAGCCGTGGCCCGGGCGGGTGTGCCGTGGCCCGGGGGCGCGAGGACGGCGGCGGGTTCGGAGGCCGGCCCGGCCGGGATGGCGGCGCGGGGCCCGGAAGGATGGCCGAGGGTGTGCATGGCGGCGATCCCGAAGAGCAGCAGGGCGACGAGGAGCAGCACGCGCGCCGCCTGTGCTCCCCGATCCGATCCCATGGCGCACAGCATACCCCTAGTGGGTATGTGTCCCGTTGTTTCCCCCGGGTGGAAGGGGTCGTCGCACTCCCCGCGCGCGCGGCGGGCCGGTGTCCGCGCCACCGGAGCGACGGTCACCCGGTCCCGCGGCGACCCCGGGGCGCCCTCGCGGGACCGGGTGACCCGGGGCGGGGAGGGTGAGGCCCCGGCGAAACGCCCTGGGGAGTTTCTTTCGGATCGTGCCGGATCGGTGAGCGGGGTCAGGGCTCGCGAGCCCCGGCACGATCCGAAAGAGACGACCTAGAGGAAGGGCGTCCCGGCGTCGAGCCCCGACAGCACCCTTCCGTACAGCTCCAGATTGGCGGAGGGGTTGACGAACGAGTGCAGGTTCAGGGCGTTCACATCCCGTACGATCCGCTGGATCGGCACCTCCCGGTGCAGGGACGAGGCGCCCGAGGCGGACCCGATCAGGTCGACGGCCTCCTTGCTCAGCCGTGCCAGATAGCCGCACTGCGCCCTGATCCTGGCCCGCTCCTCGGTGGTGTACGGCTCCCCGCCGGCCGCCTTGGACTCGATCAGCCCCACGAAGTCGGCGGCGAGCAGTTCCGCGGCGGAGACCTTCATCGCGGCCTCGGCGAACTGGAGATGGGTCACCGGTGCCTCGTGCTGGCGCTCGTAGAAGGTGTAGGTGATGCCGCGCCGCGGTATGCGCTCCGCGAACTCCGCCAGCGCCGCCCGGCCCAGGCCGAGGGCGCTCGCGGCCGTCCAGGCGCAGAACAGCAGCATCACCGGCATCCCGTAGAAGGGGTCGGCGCTGTTGCGCCGGGACGGAAACGTTCCCTCCAGCAGGGGCCCCACCGGCAGGACGCGGTGGGCGGGCACATGGACGTTCTCGGCGACGACGGTGTCGCTGCCGCTCCCGGCCAGACCGGTGACGTCCCAGTCGTCCAGCACCGTGAGATCGGCCAGGGGGATCGCCAGCCACAGCATCCGCGCCGGGCCCTCGCCGGTGTCGTCCAGCGCGGTCAGCAGGTGCCAGTCGGCGGTCCGGCAGCCGGTCGCGAAGGGGGACCTTCCGTTCACCGTGTAACCGCCGTCCACCGGAACGGCCTTCGAGCTCGGGATGAGCGTGCCGCCGACCCGCGCGTCGGGGCTGGTGAAGATCTCGTCCTGGGCCTCGTCGGGGAACAGGGCCGCGATGAACGAGGTCCCGGCCTGGATGAGCGCCAGATACCCGGCCGACCCGCAGGCGGTGGAGATCTCGCTCAGCGCGTCGACCTGGGTCCGCAGCGAGGACTGGTAGCCCCCGTAGTGGCGGGGCGCGTTCATGCGGTGGATTCCGGCGCCCGCGAGAGCCTCGGTCACCTCGTCCGTCACCCGCCGCCGCTGCTCGGCGCGCGCCGCGTGCGAGCGGATGAGCGGCCGGAGCTCGCGCAGGCGTGCGACGAGGTCGGTGTCCGAACGGGGTACTGACGAACCGGCCAAGGGGCGACCTCCGGTCTCGGGTCACAGAAGGACCCTCACCGTGGCGCCGATCCCGGGGACTGTCAATGGCGCCTCCACGCAGGTGAGTTGAGGCCTCGGCGCGGGCACGCGGGCACGCGGGCGCGCGGGGCCGGACGGCCGGTGCCGGCGGCTCGGGGCCTCCCCGCCCCGTCCCGGTCCCATCCCGCCCCGTCCCGGCAACTACTGTCGCGTGCATGGTCGAACACGATGCCCTCACCGCCACCCGCGAGGCCTACGACGCCGCCGCCACCGCCTACGCGGAACTGTTCCGCGACTCGCTGCGCGACAGCCCCCTGGACCGCGCGATCCTGGGCGCCTTCGCCGAGGCCGTCGCCGGGAGCGGGCACGCGCGGGTCGCGGACCTGGGGTGCGGGCCCGGCCATGTCACCGCTCATCTGGCCGGGCTGGGCCTCGCGGCCTCCGGTGTCGACGCCTCGCCCGCGATGATCGCGCTGGCCCGGCGGGCCCATCCGGAGCTGCGGTTCGACGTCGGCTCGATGGCCGCGCTGGACATCGCCGACGGCGCGCTGGGCGGTGTGCTCGCCCGGTGGTCCATCATCCACACCCCGCCCCCGGAAGTCCCCGCCGTCCTCGCGGAGTTCCATCGCGTGCTGGCGCCCGGCGGCCATCTGCTGATCGGCTTCTCGGCGACCGACGGCCCGTCGCTCCTGACGCAGTCCTTCGACCACGCGGTCGCCCCGGCCCATCGCTGGTCGCCCGGTCATCTCGCCGCGACGCTGCGCGAGGCCGGGCTGGCCGAGGTGGCCCGGATGATCCGGGAGCCGCAGCCCACCGACCGGCGGCAGTTCCAGGAGGTGCACCTGCTCGCCCGCAAGGCCGACGCGGGGGCGCTCCCGCCGCGCGCGGACGGGTGAACTCCCGGTTCGCCGGGCCGGTGCCCGCGCCGCGCGGGGACCCTCGGCGCGGCGGGAGCCGGGCCGAACCGGGGAGTCTCTCTCGGTTCGGGCCGGGCCGGTGAGCGGGGTCCGGTGCCGGGGCTCGCGAGCCCGGCGAGAGCCGAGAGAGACGGTCTAAGGGGCCGCCGGGGGGCCGCCGAGTGTCTCGCGCAGCAGGACCGCCTCCCGGTCGAGATGGTGGAGCAGTGACCGCAGGGCGGGGGTGCGGGTGCGGTGGGCCGCCTCGGTGGTGCCCACCGTGCGGCCCACCGAGGGGAGCCCGACCGGCAGCGCGGCGAGGTGCTCGTCGTCGCGCAGGACCAGTTCGGGCAGGAGCGCCACCATGTCCGTCTGGAGGAGCAGCGCCCGCATGGTGAGGATGGAGGTGCACTCGACCCGGTCGGCGGGCAGGGCGAGGCCCCGGTCCACGAAGAGGGCGCCCAGCTCCTGGCGCAGAGCGGTCTGTTCGACCGGCAGAATCCAGGGGAACCCGAGGGTGTCCGGGAGCGTGACGTCCGCGGCACCGAGGAGCGGATGGCCGGAGCGGACGGCGAGCCGGATGGGCTCCCGGTAGAGCATCCGCTGGCGCAGCCCGTCCCCTTCCGCCGGGGCCGATCCCACCCGGCCGACGATGACGTCCAACTCACCCGCCAGCAGCGCCGGGTGCAGGACGTCCGGGGTGCCCTCCCGTACGACCACGGTGAGCCGGGGCCGTTCCCGTTTGAGCCCGGCGACCGCCCGGGGCAGGAGCACGTTCGCGCCGGCCAGCAGGGTGCCCACGGTCACCGTGCCCTCCCGTCCCTGCCGCAGCCCGGTGAGGTGCTCCCCGGCCCGCCGGACCTCGGCGACCACCGCGCGGGCGTGCTCCGCCAGCGCCTCGCCGTAGACGGTGGGCCGCATCCCGCGCGGTACGCGGACGAAGAGCGGCAGATCGGCGATGGCCTCCAGCTCCTGGAGGGTCCGGGTGGCGGCGGGCTGGGTGAGGTGCAGCGATTCGGCCGCCCGTACGACGCTCCCGTGCTCGTGCACCGCGATGAGCAGGGACAGATGCCGGAACTTCAGCCGGCCGTCCAGGAGGTCCATCCCCGCGGGCTCCTTCCGGTGAGGCGGGGCGGCCGGAGGAGGCCGGTCCCGCGACATACCAGGATCGCTATATCTCACGCGCCGATCGGCATTGGATCGGCATAGCTGGGTGGGTGCACTATACCGGCACACCCCGGGGGCGATTTTCGGACATCCCCTGGCTCGGCAATGGAGGTCTGCAAGGTGGCTTCACCCGTGCGGCATCACGTAGGAGGCGCGTTCGACGCGTCCGGCGTGCCGTTCCCGCTCGTCGACCCGGTCACCGGACGCGCCGTCGGCGAGGTGCCGGCGGCGCCCCGGGAGGTGGTCGACCGGGCGGTGCGCGCGGCCCGGGAGGCGCTGCGCGGGCCGTGGGCCGGATGGAGCCCGGCGGAGCGGTCACGGCTGCTGCACCGGATCGCCGACGGGATCGAGCGGCGCTTCGAGGAGTTCGTCGCCGCCGAGTGCGCCGACACCGGCAAGCCCCGCGAGCTGGCCTCGGCGGTCGACATCCCGCGGGCGGTGGCCAATTTCCGCTCGTACGCGGACCTTCTGGCCGGGCGGAGCGAGCGGTCCTGGCACACCATCACCCCCGACGGGCGCGGCGCGCTGAACTACACCGTCCACAAGCCGCTCGGCGTGGTCGCGGTGATCTCGCCGTGGAACCTGCCGCTGCTCCTCCTCACCTGGAAGGTCGCTCCCGCCCTGGCGACGGGCAACACGGTGGTCGCCAAGCCGTCGGAACTCACCCCCGGCACGGCCTGTCTGCTGGCCGAGGTGATGGCCGACGCGCGGGTCCCGGCGGGCGTCTTCAACCTGGTGCACGGACCGGGCGCGGACGGGGCCGGCCAGTGGCTCACCGAGCACCCCGGGGTGGACGCCGTGGCCTTCACGGGCGAGTCGCGCACCGGGTCGACGATCATGCGGGCGGCGGCGGCCCGGCTGGCGCCGGTCTCCTTCGAACTGGGCGGCAAGAACGCCGGGCTCGTCTTCGCCAACGCGGATCTGGAGCGGGCCGTCGAGGGCACCCTCCGCTCGGCCTTCACCCACAGCGGGCAGGTCTGCCTCTGCACCGAGCGGGTGTACGTGGAGCGGCCCGTTCTCGACGCCTTCGCGGCGGCGCTGGCCTCCGGGGCGAGGGAGCTGTCCGGCTACGGCCCGATGGTCTCCGCCGCCCACCGGGACAAGGTGCTGGGCCATCTGGAGCGGGCCGCCGCCGACGGCGAGGTCCTGGCGGGCGGCGGGGTGCCGCGCTTCGGGGACGAGCGGGACGGCGGGTTCTGGGTGGAGCCCACCGTGCTGGCCGGACTGCCGGAGGACCACCCGGCGGTACGGGACGAGATCTTCGGACCGGTCGTGCACCTGGCGCCGTTCGACACCGAGGAGGAGGCGCTGGCCCTCGCCAACGCGGGCCCGTACGGGCTGGCCGCCACGGTGTGGACCGGCGACGTGAGCCGCGCGCACCGGGTCGCCGCCGCCCTCGACGTCGGCACCGCCTGGGTCAACACCTGGAATCTGCGCGACCTCCGTACCCCCTTCGGCGGGGTGAAGGCCTCCGGGATCGGCCGTGAGGGCGGCGACCACTCCCTCGACTTCTTCTCCGAACCGATGAATGTGTGCGTGAAGCTGTGAGCACGACGGACGAGATCATCAACCAGCCGGACGAACGGGTGACCAGGGCCGCCGAGCGCCTCGCCGACGCGCACCGCGCCGGCGTCCCCTGCGCCCCGGTCCGCGACCTCCTCCCGCCCGGGGACCTGGACGCCGCCTACGCCGTCCAGTCCGTCCTCACCGACCGCCGCCGCGCCGGGGGCCGCCGCCTCACCGGCTGGAAGATCGGCCTGACCTCGGCCGCCGTACGGCGTCAGCTCGGCGTCGGCACACCGGACTTCGGGGCGCTGCTCGACGACACCGCCGTGCCCGACGGCGCCGAGATCCCCTGGGGCTCGGTGCTCCAGCCGAGGGCCGAGGCCGAGGTCGCCCTGGTCCTCGGACACGACCTCCTCCACGAGCGGCACACGGTGGCCGAGGTGATCCGGGCGACCGACTTCGCGCTGCCCGCCATCGAGGTGGTCGGCAGCCGCATCCGCGACTGGGACATCTCGGCCGTGGACACCATCGCCGACAACGCCTCCAGCGGCGCGTACGTCCTCGGCACCCGGCCCGTGCCGCTGCGGGACCTCGATCTGCGGACCGCCGGCATGGTGCTGGAGCGCGGGGGCGAGCCCGTCTCCACCGGTGCGGGCGTCGCCTGCCTCGGGAACCCGCTGCACGCCGCCGTCTGGCTGGCCGACACGCTCGTACGGCTCGGCCGTCCGCTGCGGGCGGGGGACACCGTCCTCACCGGCGCGCTCGGGCCCATGGCGGCCGTCGGGCCCGGTGATGTGTTCGAGGCCCGGATCGACGGCCTGGGCTCCGTGCGCGCGGCCTTCGGGCCCGCCGGCCGGGAAGGGGCACTCCGATGAGCGCCGACGCGCTGGCCGAGTCCCTCGACACCGCCGCGCTGGAGGCGCGCCCGCTGCCGGGCGGCGGCAGCGGGCTGACCGTCACCGCCGAGGCGTACGCCGTCCAGGAGGCCCTGGTCCTGCGGCGGCTGGCCCGGGGGGAGCGGATCACCGGCGTCAAGCTGGGATTCACCAGCGCCGCCAAGATGCGCCAGATGGGCGTGGCCGATCTGATCCACGGACGGCTCACCGACCGGATGGAGATCCCCGACGGGGGACGGTACGACCTCTCGGGGCTGATCCATCCCCGGGTCGAGCCGGAGGTGGCCTTCCTCCTGGGCGCGACCCTGCGCCCCGGCGACGCCGACCCGGCGGCGGCGGTCGCGGCCGTGGCGCCCGCGCTGGAGGTCATCGACTCCCGCTACGACGGCTTCCGGTTCTCCCTCCCCGAGGTGATCGCCGACAACACCTCCGCGGCGGCCTACGCCGTGGGGCCCTGGCGGGCCCTTGGCGACCTGGGCAACCTCGGCGTCCTGCTCGAACTCGGCGGACGCCCCGCCGAGGCGGGTTCCACCGCCGCGATCCTCGGGCACCCGCTGCGGGCGCTCGCCGCCGCGGCCCGGCTCGCCGGTCCGCTGGAGCCCGGCACCGTGATCCTCGCCGGCGCGGCGACCGCCGCCGTCCCCCTGCCGCCCGGCACCTGCGTCCGGGCCACCGTCGCGGGCCTCGGCACCGTCCAGTTCACCACCGGGGCCGCCCGGACCACCACCGGGGAGGGCGCGTGATCGTCCCCGGCGCCGCCCCGCCCCGCGGCCGCTTCCCGCACCTGAGGCGCGCGGGTGACCTCGTCTTCGTCTCCGGCACCAGCTCCCGCCGCCCCGATGGCACCTTCGCCGGCGCGAGCGCCGACCCGATGGGCGTGACCGACCTGGACATCCGCGTCCAGACCCGGGCCGTGCTCGACACCATCGCGAGCCTGCTGGCGGCGGTCGGCGGGCGCCTGGACGACCTGGTGTCGGTCACCGCGTACCTCGTCGGCATGAACGACTTCGGCGGCTACAACGAGGTCTACGCCGAGTACTTCGACGAGGACGGGCCGGCCCGCACCACCGTCGCCGTGCACCAGCTCCCCCACCCCCATCTGCTGATCGAGATCAGCGCCGTGGCCCACCTTCCCCAGACCGAGGAACAGCGCCGATGACCATGACACCGTTCAACCTCCAGTCCTGGATCGAGGAACACCGCCATCTGCTCAGGCCACCGGTCGGCAATGTCCAGATCTGGCGGGACGCCGATCTGATGGTCACCGTCGTGGGCGGCCCCAACCGGCGCACCGACTTCCACGACGACCCCATCGAGGAGTTCTTCTACCAGCTCAAGGGCGACATGGTGCTCCGCGTCATGGAGGAGCCGGGCCGGCCGCCGCGCGACATCCACATCCGGGAGGGCGATGTGTTCCTCGCCCCGGCGCGTCTGCGGCACTCCCCGCAGCGGCCGGAGGAGGACAGCGTGGGCCTCGTCGTCGAGTTCGCCCGGCCGCCGGGACACCGCGACGCCTTCGAGTGGTACTGCGTCGAGTGCCACCACCTGGTGCACCGCAGCGAGGTCCAGCTCACCTCGATCGTCGACGACCTGCCGCCGGTGTTCGGCGCCTTCTACGCCGACGCCGACGCCCGCACCTGCCCGCGGT
This sequence comes from Streptomyces sp. NPDC001985, assembly GCF_040296845.1. Classification (NCBI taxonomy): domain Bacteria; kingdom Bacillati; phylum Actinomycetota; class Actinomycetes; order Kitasatosporales; family Streptomycetaceae; genus Streptomyces; species Streptomyces sp. NPDC001985. Next base: position 37,023 of record NZ_JBEOYB010000037.1, on the reverse strand, counting down.
GCGGCGCGGTCCACCCGGGCCGGGACTGGCCCGAGGAGCTGCGGCCCCGCACCCGCCGCGACGAGGAGGCCGGCGCATGACCGTCGTCGATGTGCACGCCCATGTCTTCCCGGAGATCGGCCGCGCCGAGTCCCGGCTGCTCACCGGCTCCGACGACGGCCCCTGGCTGCGCACCACGGACGGACCGGACGCCGGGATGATGATGGCCGGCTCCGCCGAGTACCGCCCGGTGGGCCGCACACTGTGGGACCCGGCGGCCCGCGTCGCCGACCTGGACCGGCTCGGTGTCGGCACGCAGGTGCTGTCCAGCACCCCGATGCTCTTCGGCTACGGTCTCGCACCCGAACGCGCCATCGACTGGTGCCGCACCGTCAACTCCCATCTGCTGCGGTACGCCGCCCACGCCCCGGACCGGCTGGCCCCGCTGTGCCAGGTCCCGCTCCAGAACACCGAGGCCGCCTGCGAGACGCTCAGCGAGGCGATGCGCCAGGGCTTCCACGGCGTCCACATCGGCAACCACCTCGGCGACCGCGACCTCGACCACGGGGCGCTGCTCGAATTCCTCGCGCACTGCGCCGAGCAGGACGCGGCGGTCCTGGTCCACCCCTGGGACCTGCCCTCCGGGCCGAGGTTCTCCCGGTACATGCTCGCCTGGCTGGCGGGCATGGCCGGCGAGACCCATCTGACGATCCTGTCGCTGATCCTCTCCGGCGCCTTCGAACGCCTCCCCGCGTCGCTGCGGCTGATGTTCGCCCACGGCGGCGGCAGCTTCCCGTACCTCCTGGGCCGCGCCGACAACGCCTGGCACCGCCGCGACCTCGTACGCGCCGACACCCCGCACCCGCCCTCGCACTACACCGACCGCTTCTCCGTCGACTCGGCCGTCTTCGACCCCGGAGCGCTGCGGCTCCTCGTGGACGTGATGGGCCCGGAACGGGTGCTGCTCGGCTCGGACCACCCCTTCCCGCTCGGCGAGGAGGAGATCGGCCGGCTGGTACGGGAGAGCGCGCTCGCCCCGGCGGAACGCGCGGCCGTCCTCGGCGGCAACGCCGTCCGCTTCTTCGGTCTGGCCCCCCGGGCGAAGGAGGCCGTCCGATGAGAGCGGCAGTGATCGGATCGGGCAACATCGGCACCGATCTCCTCATCAAGATCATCAGAGGGCGGGGGAGCGTCACCGCCGCCGCGATGATCGGCATCGACCCGGAGTCGGAGGGGCTCGCGCGGGCCCGCCGGCTCGGGGTGCCCACCCGCGCGGACGGAGTGGCCGGACTGCTGGCGCTCGACGGCTTCGACGAGATCGGCGTGGTCTTCGACGCCACCTCCGCCGCCGCGCACCACCGCAACGCCGCGGCGCTCGCACCGTACGGCAAGACCCTCGTCGACCTGACCCCGGCGGCCATCGGCCCGTATGTCGTCCCGTCCGTCAACCTCGACGAGCACCTCGGCGCCCGGAACGTCAACATGGTCACCTGCGGCGGCCAGGCCACCATCCCGGTCGTCGCCGCCGTCTCGGCCGTGACACCGGTCCACTACGCGGAGATCGTCGCCTCGATCGCCTCGCGGTCGGCGGGACCCGGCACCCGGGCCAACATCGACGAGTTCACCGAGACCACCTCCCGCGCCCTGGAACGGGTGGGCGGCGCCGCCCGCGGCAAGGCGATCATCGTCCTCAACCCGGCGGAGCCGCCGCTGCTGATGCGCGACACCGTGCACTGCGTCGTCGACGACTGCGACACGGAGCGGATCACCGCGTCCGTGCACGCGATGGCCGCCTCCGTCGCCGCCTATGTGCCCGGCTACCGGCTCAAGCAGGAACCGCAGTTCCGCGCCCTGCCGTCGGGTGACCCGCTGACCGGTCTCGCGGGCGGCGGACGGCTCCTCGTCTCCGTCTATCTGGAGGTCGAGGGCGCCGCCCACCACCTCCCGGCCTACGCCGGAAACCTCGACATCATGACCTCCGCCGCGCTGCGCACCGCCGAGCGCCTGGCCGAACGGAGCCGGGTCCGATGACCAAGGTCTACGTCCAGGACGTCACCCTGCGGGACGGCATGCACGCCGTGTCGCACCGCTACACCCTCGATCAGGTCCGGGCGATCGCCGCCGCCCTGGAGGCGGCGGGCGTCGACGCCGTCGAGGTCGCCCACGGCGACGGCCTCTCCGGCTCCTCCGTCACCTACGGCCCCGGCGCGCACACCGACTGGGAGTGGCTGGAGGCGGCGGCCGGAGTGCTCGACCGGGCCAGGCTCACCACCCTGCTGCTGCCCGGCATCGGCACCGCCGACGATCTGCGCCGCGCCCACTCCCTCGGCGTCACATCCGTCCGTGTCGCCACCCACTGCACCGAGGCCGACATCTCCGCCCAGCACATCGGCCTCGCCCGCGAACTGGGCATGGACGTGTCGGGCTTCCTGATGATGTCCCATCTGGCCCCACCCGCCGAACTGGCCGCGCGGGCCCGTCTCATGGAGTCGTACGGCGCGCACTGCGTCTATGTCACCGACTCCGGCGGCCGGCTGACCATGGACGGGGTACGGGACCGGGTGCGCGCCTACCGCGACGTCCTCGATCCGGCCACCGAGATCGGCATCCACGCCCACCACAACCTCGGTCTCGGCGTGGCCAACAGCATCGTGGCGGTGGAGGCCGGGGCGCACCGGGTCGACGCCTCCCTCGCAGGACAGGGCGCGGGCGCCGGGAACGCGCCGCTGGAGCCGGTGGTCGCGGTCCTCGACCTCATGGGCTGGGAACACGGCTGCGCGCTGTTCCCGCTGATGGACGCCGCCGAGGAGCTGGTGCGGCCGACCCAGGACCGGCCCGTGCGGGTCGACCGGGAGACGCTGACCCTCGGATACGCCGGGGTCTACTCCAGCTTCCTGCGGCACGCGGAGACCACGGCCCTGCGCCACCGTCTCGACACCCGCGACCTGCTGGTCGAGGCGGGACGGCGGCGGCTGGTCGGCGGGCAGGAGGACCTGCTCACGGACATCGCGCTCGATCTCGCCCGGGACCGCGACACCGGTCCCCGCCCCGGCGCCCACCCCGCCGCCACCGCCACCGCCCCCTCCCACCCCGACGGAGACACCCCGTGCTGACCGAACGCGCCGCCGCGCTGGACGCCGCAGACCCCCTGGCCCATGTCCGCGCCCGCTTCCTCCTCCCCGAAGGGGTGGTGTACCTCGACGGCAACTCCCTGGGCGCCCTGCCCTCCGCCGTCCCGGCGGCCGTCGAGGACGCCGTGCACCGCCAGTGGGGCACCGACCTCATCCGCTCCTGGAACGGCAACGGCTGGTGGGAGGCGCCGGCCCGGACGGGCGACGCCGTCGGCCGGCTGATCGGCGCGGCCCCCGGGCAGGTGGTCGCCGGTGACTCCACCAGTGTCCAGCTCTTCAACACCCTGCTCGCCGCCGCCCGGATGCGCCCCGGCCGCCGGCTGCTGCTGACCGACCCCGATCACTTCCCCACCGACCAGTACATCGCCGACTCGGTGGGCCGGCTCCTCGGTCTGGAGGTCCGCCGGGTGCCGGCGCGCGAGGCCGCGTCGGTGCTGGCCGCCGAGGCCGGTCAGGTCGCCGTCGCCGCCTACGCCCCGGTGGACTACCGCACCGGGGAGCTGCACGACATGGCCGCGCTCACCGCCGCCGCGCACACCGCCGGGGCCCTGACGCACTGGGACCTGTGCCACGCGGCGGGCGCCATGCCCGTCGAACTCGACTCCATGGAGGCGGACTTCGCGGTCGGCTGCGGCTACAAGTACCTCTCCGGCGGCCCCGGGGCACCCGCGTTCGCCTATGTCGCCCGCCGGCACCAGGCCGACTTCGACCACCCCCTCACCGGCTGGCACGGGCACGCCGAGCCGTTCGCCATGTCCGGCACGTACACCCCCGCCGCGGACATCGCCAGGGCCCGCGTCAGCACCCCGCCGCTGCTGTCGCTGCTCGCCCTGGAGGCCGCGCTGACGGCCTTCGACGGGGTCGAGATGACGGCCGTGCGGGAGAAGAGCCTCTCCCTGACCGGCTTCTTCCAGGAGTGCGCCGGCACACTCCTCGACGGCCTCGGCTTCACCCTGGCCACCCCGCGCGACCCGGCGCGCCGCGGCAGCCAGGTCGCCCTGCGCCACCCGGAGGCGTACCCGCTGGTGGCCGCCCTCACCGCCCGCGGCGTCATCGGCGACATGCGCGCCCCCGACCTGCTCCGCTTCGGGTTCAACGCCCTGTACGTCACCCACGGCGACGTGCTGCGCGCCGTACGGGAGCTGCGCGCCGTGGTGACCGGCGGCGAGCACCTGGCCCCCGCCTTCCGGACGCGTCCCACCGTCACCTGACCGGTCCCACCCCCGCCCGCCCCAGGGGCGCTCCGCGCGCACATCCCGCTCCCTTCCTCCTCCGAAAGGACCGTCAGATGCGTTCCCTCCGCAGAAACGCCGCCCTGGCCGCGGTGGTCGCCGCCGCCACCACGGCCACCCTCCTCAGCCCCGGGGTGTCCGGCGCGGACACCGCCGCCACCACCCCGGCCGCCGACCCGGACATCGTGGACGTGTGCGCCGGCCGCCGGCCCGGGCCGGCCGATCCCGGCGCGTACGGCATGCAGTTGGACGGCGGCTTCCGGCACCCCGCCCTCACCCCGGTCGACGAGGGGTCCAACCACCCCTTCCCCGGCCTCAACGCGGAGTACGACACCCGCTCGTACATCAGGAACATGAAGGTCGAAGGCGCCTACGAGGGAGCGGGCTTCACCCCCGACTACTTCCACAGCTGGCAGAACATCGTCGACTTCGACGGCCGCCGCTACCTCTTCCAGTACGGCCGCTCCGAGGGCCGTGTCTACGACATCACCGATGTCAGAAAGGTCAGGGTGGTCGAGCGGCTGAGCCGCGGGGACGTGGGCGGCGACGAGACCCGGGCGAACGCCGACTGGGCCGCGCACGACTACTGGGGCGCCTCCACCATCCAGTGGAACAGGAAGCTGAACGCGTATGTGATGGTCCAGAGCTTCGAGAGCAAGCGCCAGATCTCGGAACTCTCCGACCAGCCGCCCGGCGACAAGTTCAACAACCCCGAGGGCGTGCGGAAGGTGCGCGCCAAGCCGGGTCTCAAGGGGTTCAAGGTGTACCGGCTGGACGGGCCGCGCAAGAAGGACTGGCGGCTGCTGTCGACGGTCTCCACCGACTCCACCCAGGCCGACCCCCTCAGGAGCGACCCGGCCAGGGCGCAGCAGGGCTCCGGCTCGATCGACGTGCCGTACTGGACCGGCGAGAAGTACATGTTCATCGCCACGGCGCCGGACGACAGCTGGTCGGGGACCGAGTACCCGACCAATCTGCACTCGGCCGGCTACCAGTCCTGGGACATGTCCGACCCGGCCCGCCCGAAGCTCCTCGACACCTGGCACCTGCCGGGCCAGCGGACCGGCGAGGACGCCGCGTACCGCGACAACCCGCGCTGCGGGAACCGGACCAGCTGGATGGGCGCCCGGATGCCGCTCTTCCTCCCCAGGCCCGTGGAGAAGGGCGGGCGCTACGCCTTCGCCGCCATGGGCGGCTACGGCCTGACCGTGCTGGACGTCTCCAACCCCTCGGACATGAGAACGGTCAGCCATCTGGACCTGCCGGCCTCGGTCGCGGGCACCGAGGGCGACAACATCGACGTCTCCCAGTACGAGAGGACCGGAATGATCTACTACTCCGGCTACCCGCTCACCGAGGACTGCTACGAGCCGTACAAGGACGTCTACCAGATCGACGCCCGGGACCCGAAGCGCCCCCGCGTCGTCGGCGTCCTGCCCCGCCCGACCCCGCCGAAGGCCGCCGGCATCACCGACTACTGCCAGCGCCGCGGCAGCTTCGGCCCCAAGCGCACCGGCTACTACACCAACCCCGGCCGGCACACCCCCGGGGTGCTGAGCTACGGCTTCTACAACGCGGGCGTGCAGTTCTTCGATGTCTCCGACCCCGCGTCGCCGGAGATCTCCGCCTACTTCGTCCCGAAGGCGCACGGCCAGGGGACCCCCGAGTACGCGTACGGCAACCAGACCCACGGCGTCTACGTGGAGTGGGACCGCAACATCGCCTGGACGCTGACCAACCACGGCATCTACGCGCTGTCCTCGCGCAAGGTCCTGGGCACCCCGGACCTGGACGCGCCGGACCGGCCGTTCCGCACCAGCGAGTTCTGAGCCCCGACCCTCCTTCGCCCGCTCCCCGCCATCCTCCAGAAGGGCACCACCGCCATGGCCGCTCCCAGCGACTCCGCCCCGCCCGCCCCGCCTTCCCCGTCCTCCCCGACCTCCCCGTCCTCCCCGACCTCCTCCGATGCCGGAGGCGTCAGACCGGCGCCCGGCGGTGAGGGTCTGGTCCGTTCCCTCACCCACCGGCAGACCACCATGATCGGACTGGGCTCCGCGCTCGGCACCGGGCTCTTCCTCGGCTCCGGCTCCGCGATATCCGTCGCCGGTCCCGCCGTGATCGTCTCGTACGCGATCGGCGCGGTGCTGGTCGCCATCATCGCCGTCCTGCTCGGCGAGATGTCCGCCGCCCACCCGGTCCAGGGCTCGTTCGGCACCATCGCGCACCGCTATCTCGGCCCGTGGGCCGGGTTCCTCAGCCGGTATCTGTACTGGTTCAGCGCGGTGGTCGTCATCGGGACGGAGGTCGTCGCCTCCGCGCTCTACATCCGGTGGTGGTGGCCCGAGGTCCCGATGTCGCTGGCGATCCTGGCGATCGCGGCGGTGGTCCTCGCGGTCAACATCATCAGCGTGAAGTCCTTCGGCACCACCGAGTTCTGGCTCTCCACCATCAAGGTGGTCGCGCTCTGCGCGTTCATCCTCTGCGCCGCCCTGCTGGTCTTCTTCGGACTGCCCGACAGCGAGGCCACCGGCTTCGCGAACCTCGGCGACGACGGCTTCCTCCCGCACGGGGCGAGTTCGATCTGGCTGGCCATGTCGGTGGTGATGTTCGCGTACGCCGGTTTCGAGGTCGTCGCCATCGCGTCCGCCGAGGCGATCGACCCGCAGCGCACCATCCGTACCGCGATGCGCCAGCTGGCCTGGCGGCTGAGCTTCTTCTACCTCCTCTCCATCACCCTGGTGCTCGCGCTGATCCCGTGGCGCACGTTGGCGGGCGGTGACGGGAGCGTCGAGACGAGCCCCTTCGTGCGGGTCTTCTCGGAGGTCGGTGTGCCCGCGGCGGCGACCCTCACCAACGCGGTCGTCCTCATCGCCGCCATGTCCGCCGCCAACGCCCATCTGTACGGCGCCTCCCGGCTGCTGCACTCCTTGGGCGGCGACGGTCTGGCCCCGGCGCCGATGGCCAGGCTCAGCCGGCGCGGAGTCCCGGCGGTCGCCCTGGCCGCCTCGACGCTGGGCATCGCCGCCGCCGCGCTGCTGGCCTTCTACGACGTCAGCGGTCTCTTCGGCATCCTGATGTCGATCGCCCTCTTCGCGGTGCTGCTGGTGTGGCTGCTGATCCTCGCGTCGTACATCGCCTTCCGGCGCCACCGGACGGCGCACCCGGAGGAGTTCACCGGCTTCAGCGTCCCGGCGGGCGGGAAGCTGGCGATCGTGGCCGTCCTCGGGGTGCTCGCCGTCGCCGCCACCGCGGTGGAGGTTCCCGACATGCGCCAGGCGGCGGGGATCGGCCTCGCCTTCACGGCCGTCCTGTTCGTCTGCTACGGACTGACCACCCGGCGCCGGGCGCGGCGGACGTAGCGGAGGGGCCGGGGGCGGTCCCGCCCCCGGCACCCGGCCGGGGGGCGGGACCGTCGCCGCCATCCGGATATCCGATCGGATGTGCGTCAGAAGAACTGAAGTTCGCAAGAAATCCGTTCCGAGAATTTGCTTTTCTGATTCATTCCTTTGTTGTGGCGATCAATTGTGGGCAAGGGGAATCCTTCCATGGACTCGGTTCGTCCTCCGTGTTAGTTGTGCTCATAGGAATGTTTCGCGCCCGACCTGTCTGGAGGACAAGATGGCCGAGAGGGAAACGCAGTGGGACCTCGACCTCGGGGAGCTGGATGTGGTGTCGGTCGAGCTGCCGGGCGGTGAAGGACTGGTGGAGGCCGCGGCGATGGGCCTCGGCAACACCGAGATCGGCGCCTCCGGGACTCCTTCCGGCAAGAGCTGGCTCGTCTGAGACCCGAGCCTGAGACCTGAGCCTGAGATCTGAGAACCCGAGAGTCGGGGAAGCCGGGTGCCGGTGACCGAAGTGACACGGGGGCCCGGAGCGGATGAGACCGTGGTGGCCAGGATCGCCGCCCTGCCCGTCTCCGCCCTGGACGAGCTGAGGTGCACCGCCACCTGGCACACCGTCCAGGAGATCATCGCGGATCGCGGCCGGCTCGTCCGAGCGGGCCGCGATCTCGCCGTGGCCCTCGAAGGCCCGATCGGTCTCTCCTCCGGCCCGCTGCGACCACGGCTGGTGGGTCTGCGCAGAGCCCTGTACGGAACACGCCGCCCGCCGCCCGCCCTGCTCGCCCTCCCCCTGGAGCCCGCGCTCGCGATCCGGCTGAAGGAGTGGCTGGCCGACCACGACCGGCTCGGCCGGCTGACCGCTGACCTGCCCGGCGTCCTGGAGCGGGAACGGCGGGCCGCGCACGAGGCGCTGCGCCGCTGGGTCGCCGCCGACGCCTTCGTCCACGGTCTGCTCCAGGCCAGTCCCGCGCTGTCGGCGGCGCTCCGCCGCTGGCTGGCGTCCCCGCCCGGGACCGCGCCGCCGCCCAAGGTCGCGCTGCGCCTCACCAAGTACCTCGCGCGGGTCGTCGCCAAGACCAGCCCGCACGCCACCTTCACGATGACGGGCCTCGGCCGGTGGGACGCTCGGGCGGAGGCGGAGGCGGCGCGCTGGACGGGACCGTGGGAGTGGCGCGGCGCCGTCGAGCCGGACGTCCGGCTCCTGCGGCTGCTCCTCACCGACCTCGCCGGGAGCGACGATGACCTCGCCGGGCTCTTCGAGGTCAGGATCAATCCGAGCCTGGCCGGGGACGGACACCGGCTGTGGTTCCTCAGCCGGACCGAGGACCGCTACCACAGCGTCGTCCCCACCGAGGGCCTGCGGAGACTGCTGGAGGTCCTGGGCGACGGCTCCCGGCACCGGGTCGCCGACATCCGCGACCGGCTGGGGATCGCGCCCCGGGAGCTGGAACGGCTGGCCGTTCCGGGCCTGCTGGAGATCCATCCACCCGTCGCCGACCAGTCCCTCCGCCCCTCCGCCGACCTGGCCGCCGCCCTCGCGCCGCACCCCGTCGCCCGCTCGCTGGCGGACCTCGGCCGGGCCCTGGACGACTACCCCGGCGCCGCCGACCGGGTAGCGGTCCAGGAGCGGGTCCGGGCGGCCCTGACGGAGCTGGCCGGGGAGAACCGGCTGCCGGACAAGAACCTCTTCCACGAGAACGCCGTCTTCGACTCGCCCGTTCCGCTGCTGGGCGAGGAGACATGGCGCCCGGCGATCGAGGATCTGCACACGGTCCGGAGGTTCCTCGGCGGGTTCCAGCGGAGCGCGGCCACCGGGCTGCTCGCCGGGAAGCTGTTCGCCGAGCGGTTCGGCCCCGGCGCCGTCGTCCCCCTCGGGCGCTTCCACCGCTCGCTCGCCGCGTGGACGGCCGGCGCGCCGCCCGGCACGCCCGCGGCCGAGCTGCACGCCCTGCTGTACCGGGCGACGGAGGAGACGAGCGCGGTCCCGGAGCTGCGCGCGCTCCAGGAGGCCCGGGACCGGGCCTCGGCCGCCCTGCGCGAGCGGCGGCCCGATCCCGACGGAACGGTGCGGATCGATCCCGCCCTGCTGGACCGATGGCGGTCGGGACGGCCGGCGCGCTCCCTGGCCTGCTTCGTCCAGCAGGTCTCCGCGCATCCGGCACGGCTGGTGCTGAACGGTGTGGCCGTCGGGCACGGCGCCATGCGCAGCCGAGTGCACCGCCTGCTGGGGAGCGGTCCCGGCAACCGGACGGCCGGCGGCGACGAGGAGGTGTCCGCCGAGTTCTCGGGGAGTTTCGGCACCAACGTCAATCTGCGCTCGCCCGCCGCCGCGTACGAGATCGACTACCCCGGGGTCGTCCCCGGCCGCCCGCCCGCCGAGCGGATGGCGCTGGGGGACCTGGCCGTCCGCCACGACCCCGGCACCGGCCGTCTCCTGCTGCTCGACGCGGCGGACCGGCGCGTGCTCCCCCTGCACACCGGGATGATGGCGGCGCTGTTCCTGCCCCGCACCGCCCGGCTGCTGCTCCAGCTCTTCGGCGATCTGCCGAGCACCACCGTCCCGACGTGGGCCGTCTTCTCCCCGCCGCCGGAGCGCACACCCGACGGCGTGATCCGCGCCGCCCGGGTCGAGGTCGGGCGGGTGGTCGTGTCCCGCGCCGCCTGGTACGCGCCGCTGGAGGCGGTTCCCCGTCGCGGCAGGGGCCAGTCCGAGGCGTCCCATCTGCTGCTCCTCGCCCAGTGGTTCGCCGAGCACGCCATCCCGGCCCGCTGCTTCGTGTCGTCCCTGGACCCCGGCTCCTGGTGCGAGGACCCCTGGCGGACGTCCCGGCTCGCCAAGCCGACCTATCTGGATCTCGCGAATCCCGCGCTGGTCGCGCTGCTCGACCGCCGGCTCCGCGACAGCGGCCCCTGCGTCGTCTTCCACGAGCAGCTCCCGGATTTCACCATGGCCACCGACCTGGGCGGGCACGGACGCCATGTCACCGAGTTCGTGGTCGAGCTGACCGGCCCGCGGGAGGTCTGAGATGGCGGAGGCGTGGACCTCGCTGCACGTCTTCCACCGGGGCGGCACCGACCGGCTGATCGTCGGCGCGGTCGGCGACCTGGTCCGCTCCCTGGACGCCGACCGGCTGCTCGACCGGTTCTTCTTCCTCCGCTACTGGGAGGGCGGCCCGCATCTGCGGCTGCGGCTGCGCCCCGCCGACGGCGCCGACGTACGGGACCGGGCCAGGGCCGCGCTGGAGAAGCACCTGGAGGAGCACCCCACCACCGAGCGCTGGGACCCGGACCGCTACGCGCTCACCGCCGAGAGCCTGGCGCGCGCCGAGGAACTGCCGTACTACGACCGGCGGCTGCGGCTCGCCGACGGTGTGGAGGACATCCCCTACCGGCCGGAGTACGCGGTGTTCGGCGGGCCCGAGGCGATCGACGCCGTCGAGCGCCACTTCACCGACTCCAGCCGTATCGCCCTGGCGGTCCTGGAACGCACCGCGGCACCCGAACGCCGGCTGGGCTTCGCCCTGGCCTCCCTGATGCTCGCGCTGACGGCCGGGGAACCGGACCACGACCGCGTCACCTCGGCGCTGGAGCGCACCCGCGACCGCTGGGACGACCCCGCCACGGCCGGGGCCGGGCGGGCGGCGGCCTTCGCCCGCCAGCGCGCCGCGCTGACCGCCCAGGCCATCCGCTGCCGCCGGATCGCCGCCGACCCCGCCCCGGACGGGCTCACCGGCGCGTGGGCGCGCTCGATCCGCACCCTGCACCACGAGATCCGCACCCTCCAGGCGGCCGGCCGCTTCCGTCCAGCGCCCGCCGGCTCGTCCTTCCACCCGGGCGCCGGCCCGCACGGCGACAGGACGATCCTGCTGCTGCGCTGTGTCCACCTGCTCTGCAACCGGCTCGGCCTGTCCGGCCCCCAGGAAGCCCATCTGCGCTATCTGACCGCCATGACCTTCCTCGACCTCAGGGAGAGCCCGTGACCGACTGGCGCAGCATCCAGATCCGCTACTACAGCGAGGCCAAGGACGACCTCATCCTGGACGCCGTCCGCCCCCTGCTGGCCGATCTGGGCGACCGGGTACGGCAGCCGTACATCGTCCGGCACTGGCGGCGCGGCCCGCATCTGCGGCTCAACCTCCGCGCGGACGCGGACGTCTGGGAGCGGGAGGTGCTGCCCGAGGCCACCGCGAGGCTCGGCCGCCATCTGCGGGACCACCCCTCGACCACCGTCCTCGACGAGGCCGCCGTGACCGAGCGGCAGCGGCTGCTCGCCGTCCGGGAGAGCGACCACGGCCCGCTGGGTCCCTGGTACCCCGACAACACGCTCCAGACCGAGCCGTACGAGGACCGCCGTCACATTCTCCGCGACGACCGGCTCATCGATCTCCTCGACACCTTCCACGCCGAGAGCACGGCGCTGGCGTTCCCGACGCTGGAGGCCATCCGCCGGGGGGAGCTGAGCCTGTTCCGGGTGGCGCTCGATCTGATGATCGCCTTCGCGCACACCAGCGTCCCCCCGATCGCCCGCGGCTATATGTCCTTCCGTTCGCACGCCGAGGCGTTCTGCTCCTACTGCGAGGACCGCGACGGCGTCCGGGCGGGGTTCGAGGCCGCGTACCAGCGGCAGGCCGCGCCCCTGCGCGCGCTCGTCCGCGACCGGGTGGCCCGGGTCGACGAGGACCGTTCGCCGAGGCACGTCCGGGAGTGGCTCCGGCTCGTCGCGCGGCAGAAGGAGATCGCCGCGCCGCTGATCGCCGGCGGGGAGATCGATCTGGACGGCGCGGCGCCGGAGCCGGGGATGGTCCAGCGCCACACCGTCGACTTCCACGAGGTCCTCCTGGGCACCGGGCGCTACACGACCGAGGTCCTCGGCTCCGAGTGGTTCCTCACCCACCGGCTGGCCATCAACATGCTCTACGCCCATCTCTCCCGGCTCGGTCTCGTCCCCCTCCAGCGCTATCTGTTCTGCCATCTGATCGCCGGCGCCGTCGAGGCGGAGTACGGGGTGTCCCCGGTGGAGAGGGCCCGTGCCTGGGCCACCGCCCGAAGCTGAGCAGCCCCCGGGCCCCACCGGACCGGGCCGGCCGCCGCGCCCGTTCTCCCGGGCGCGGCGGGCGTTCCCGGCCCCGCCCGCCAAGCCCCGAATCCCGTAGTGCGCCGATTGTCGAATATCCCGCCGCCGACATGTTCCCGCCCGGCACGGTGGTTCTCCCGGCAGGAGCGTCGTGGGGCTTTTCACAGCCGGCCGCGCCGGGCGAGCGGGCGCCTCTCCCACTCGCCCAATGCCCGCTCGGCGCACCCTTGTTCGGGGCGCGGACCAGGGGAGTGGAGGGGCTCTCCGACACCGTGGGTGTTCAGGTGAAGCCGGAAAGTGTAAGTGGAATATATGAATCAGTTAAAAATAGCTCCGGCCATTCCGCCCTATTTCCCCTCCTGGTGAAAACTCCCTTGCCCGGCCATTGATCCATCAGTACCTTTCCGGCTGTCCGAATGGTTTCGGACACTTCTCTGTCTCGATATCAGGCATGGCCGGAAGGGCAGAACATGCACCATCGGAGTGTCTCCAGACGCACCCTCATAGCCGCTTCCACCGCGACCGCCGCCACGGCCGTCGTCGCCCACGGCAGCACCCCGTCCGCCGCCGCCGAGAGCCCGGGGGCCCGGGACGCGCGGCTCCGCCGGCTCATCGCGGGGATGAGCGCGGAGGAGAAGGTCGGCCAGGTCTTCGCCACCTTCGTCTGCGGCGCGTCGGCCACCGACCCCGTACCCGAGGCCGCCGAGGCCAACCGGGCGCTGATGGGTGTCAGCACCGGCGCCGAGGCGGTCGCCAGATTCCACCTCGGCGGGGTCATCTACTTCGTCTGGTCGGGGAACATCTGGAACCCGCGCCAGATCGCCGGCCTCTCCAACGGCCTCCAGCGGGCCGCTCTCGACTCCTCCGCCGGGGTGCCGCTGCTGATCTCCATCGACCAGGAGTACGGCGCGAACGTCCGGATCGGCGCTCCGGCGACCCAGCTGCCCGCCGCCATGGCCCTGGGCGCGGGCGGCTCGGCGCGCGACGCCCGCACCGCCGCCCGGATCGCCGGGACCGAACTGGCCGCGATGGGCATCCGGCAGAACTTCGCCCCGGTCGCCGACGTCAATGTCAACCCGGCCAACCCGGTCATCAACGTCCGCTCCTTCGGCGCCGATCCCGGCGCCGTGACGCGGATGGTCGCCGCCCAGGTCGAGGGGTACCAGCGGGTGGGTGTCTCCGCCGTCGCCAAGCACTTCCCCGGCCATGGCGACACGGCGGTGGACAGTCACTTCGGCCTCCCGGTGATCACCCACACCCGCGAGGAGTGGCAGCGGATCGACGCCCCGCCCTTCCGCGCGGCCATCGCGGCGGGCGTCGACTCGATCATGACCGCGCATCTCCAGATGCCCGCGCTCGACCCGAGCGACGATCCGGCGACGCTCTCCCGTCCCATCATCACCGGGGTGCTGCGCGAGGAGCTCGGCTACGACGGCGTCATCGTGAGCGACGCCCTCAACATGCGGGGCGTCCTGCAGAAGTACGGCGAGGAGCGGGTGCCCGTGCTCGCCCTGAAGGCGGGTGTGGACCAGCTCCTCTACCCGAACAACCTGCCGCTCGCGTGGAACGCGGTCCTCAGGGCGGTACAGGACGGCGAACTCGCCGAGGCCCGCCTGGACGAGGCGATCCTGCGCATCCTGCGCCTCAAGGAGAAGCTCGGACTCCTCCGGGACCCGTATGTCCCCGAGGCGGCGGTGGACCGCGGGGTCGGCACGCGCGGGCACCTCGCCACCGCCGACCGCATCGCCGAGAACACCACGACCCTGCTGGTCAACAAGGCGGGACTGCTGCCTCTGAACAGGCGGCGCCGGAAGAATCTGCTGGTCGTCGGCGCCGATGAGAAATTCCCCCACGACGAGAGCCTCAGCGCCCTGCCGGCGCTGGCCGATGCCCTCACCGAGCTGCGCTTCTCCGTCACGGCACTGCCCACCGGGATCACTCCCGACGAGCGGGGGGCCGACGCGGCGGTCGCCGCCGCCCGGGGCAAGGACGCGATCGTCGTCCTGACCCACGACATCGCCGCCGCCGACGGCCAGCGGTCCCTGGTCCGGCGGCTGGTCGCGACCGGGGTGCCGGTCGTCCATGTCGCCGTCCGCAACCCCTACGACATCGCCCACCTCGACGGAGTGGGAGCGTCCCTCGCCACCTACTGCTGGACCAGCGTGGAGCTGCGGGCCGCCGCCCGGGTGATCGCGGGCCGCGCCGAACCCCGCGGTGAGCTGCCCGTACCCGTGCAGTGCGCCGACGATCCCGGCCGAGTGCTCTACCCCATCGGGCACGGACTGTCCTACGACGACTGATTCGAACGCCCCGGAGCACCGCCGGCACCCGGTGGGTCCACCACCGGCCCGGCGGTACGCGGTCCACCGGCGGGCGGGTCCCGGGGCCCCCGGGACCCGGCCGCCGGTGAGCGGATCATGAGACGATGCCCACCCTCGCAGGGCAACGGAAGGAAGCACGCCGATGGCCGAGGACCGACGTCCCCCCGCCGCAGAGGTCTTCGACGCCCTGGGCGCCGCGTACGAGCAGGCCTTCGCCGACTCCCCGGCTCACCACGCCTCACTGGAGTGGCTGCTGGAGCGGCTCGCACCGCACAGCCGGGTCCTGGACGTGGGCAGCGGCACGGGCCGGCCGACCGCGCGGCGGCTGGCGGACGCGGGACACGAGGTGCTGGGTGTCGATGTGTCGCCGGTGATGGTGGAGCTGGCGACCCGGCAGGTGCCGTCCGCCGTCTTCCGCCACGCCGACATCCGTGAACTTCCCCTGGAAGAGGGGAGTTTCGACGCGGTCTGTGTCTACTTCTCGCTGCTCCAGATGGACCGCGACGAGCAGTCCCGGCTCCTGGGGCGGCTCGGCCGGGCGCTGGTCCCCGGGGGCCTGCTCGCCGCGGCGACCGTCCCGCTGGACGTGGAGGGCGTCGAAGGGGTGTTCATGGGACGGCCGGTGCGGCTGACCAGCTTCGGCCCCGGGGAGTTCACCGCCCTGGTCGCCGCGTCCGGCTTCGAGGTCCTCGCGGAGCGGAGCACCCTCTTCACCCCGGACCATCCGGAGGCGGCGGCCGAGCCCCAGCTGTTCGTGCACGGCCGCCGGAACTGACCCCCGAACCCCGGGGGTACGGGCTTGTCGTACATGGGTGCGGCCTCCGCACACTAGGGTGCATCCGTGCATGCATTGCGGGTACTGCTGGTGGAGGACGACGAGCCCGTCGCCGAGTCGCTGCGGCGCGGGCTGCTGCGCTACGGCTTCGCCGTGGAATGGGCCTCCACCGGGACGGCCGCGCTGGCCGTCACCGAGCCCTACGACCTGGTGCTGCTGGATCTGGGGCTGCCGGACACCGACGGCCTCGACGTCTGCCGGGAGCTGCGCCGGCGCGGCAATGTGCCGATCATCGTCATCAGCGCCCGCAGCGACGAGACCGACCGGGTGGTGGGCCTGGAGATCGGGGCGGACGACTATGTCTCCAAGCCCTTCGGCGTCCGTGAGGTGATCGCCCGGATTCGCGCGGTGATGCGCCGGGTCCAGCCCGCGCAGAGTGCCGCGGCCGGCGGCCCGGACCGGTACGGCTCCCGGCTTCTGCTGGACCGCAAGGCCGCCCGGGTCCGGCTGGACGGGGCGGAGGTCGCGCTCACCCCGAAGGAGTACGACCTGCTGGCCTTTCTCACCGAGGAGCCCGGCGCCCTGATGTCGCGGGAGCAGATCATGGAGGCGGTCTGGGACGCCAACTGGTTCGGCCCGACCAAGACCCTCGACGTGCATGTGGCCGCCCTGCGCCGCAAGCTCGCCGGAGCGGTGGTGATCGAGACGGTGCGCGGCGTCGGGTTCCGGCTGGTGCTCACCGAGAGCGCGGGGACCGAGTGACCACCGGGGAGCGCCCTGCCCGGGCGGCTCCCGGCGCGGACGAGGGAGGCGCGCCGTGATCCGGCGGCTGATCGTCAGTTACGTCCTCCTGGTCGGCGTGGCCCTGGCCGCCTTCACCGTCCCCGTCGCCTACACCCTCACCGCGCAGCTGCGCGGCGACACCGAGGAGTCGGTGCGGCGCGAGGCCACCACCATGGCGCTGCTCCTCGGCGGCGGCGACGCGCCCGCCCGGCAGGCGCTCGCCAGGGTCGCGGAGGCGTACGCGGACGAGACGCCCGGCCGGGTCGAGGTGGTCTCCGCCGACGGCGTGGCCGTACCGCCGCTGCGGATGCCCGCCCGGCCGGCCGATCCCGCGTTCACCCGGGCGCTGCGCGAGGGCGGGACCACGGCCGACTGGGGAGGCCGGCTGGTCTGGGGCCCGGAGCTGGTGGTCACCGTGCCGGCGCGCGCCCAGTCCGACGACCGGATCGTCGGCGCCGTGCGCATCCGTTACGCGACGGAGGACCTCACCGACCGGCTCTGGCGGATCTGGGGCTTCCGGGCCTTTCTCGCGGTGGGGGTGCTGGCGGTCGCCGCCGGCCTCGGCACGATCGTGGCCCGGCTGCTCACCAAGCCGCTCCGGCAGCTCAACGACATGGCGAGCCGCTTCAGCGACGGTGATCTGACCGCCCGTTCACCGATCACCGGCCCCCGGGAGACCCAGACCCTGGCCCGCACGCTCAACCAGGGCGCCGAGCGTCTCGACACCCTGGTCGCCGCCCAGCGGATCTTCGTCGCCGACGCCTCGCACCAGCTCCGCACCCCGCTGACCGCGCTGCGGCTCTCGCTGGACAACATCGCCGACGGTGTGGACGACGAGTTCGTGCGGGAGGACGTGGAGCAGGCCACCGCCGAGGTGGTCCGGATGAGCCGGCTGGTCAGCGGGCTGCTGGTGCTCGCCCGGGCGGAGGCGAAGGTGTCCGCGCCGGAGCCGCTGGCCCTGCGCGAACTGGTCGCCGAGCGGCTGAGTGTCTGGCGTCCGGCCGCCGACGAGCGAGGGGTGCGGATCGTGCTCGTCGGCAGCGCCGACGAGCGCCCGCATGTGCTGGCCGGGCCCGGCAACCTCGACCAGGTGCTGGACAATGTGCTCTCCAACGCGCTGGAGGTCTCTCCCGACGGCGGCACCATCACCGTGCGGCTGGCGGCGCCGGGCGCGGAGACGACGGTGCTGGAAGTCCTGGACCAGGGGCCGGGGATGTCCGCGGCCGAGCAGTCCCGCGCGTTCGACCGGTTCTGGCGCGGCCAGGGGCTGACCGGCCGTTCGGGGACGGGGCTGGGCCTCGCCGTCGTCCGGCAGCTGGTGACGGACGACGGCGGGACGGTGACCCTGCGGGACTCGCCCGGGGGCGGACTCTGTGTGCGGATCGGCCTGCGGCTCAGCCCGCGGCCGGGAGCACCGAGGAGTGGTGGTTGACGATCAGCCACTTCCCGCCGCGCTTCTCGTACTGGTACGTGTAGCGGGCCACGACGGGGGAGACCTTCCGGGTGGCGGGGTCGGTGAGGTGGAAGCGGTACAGCCCGGTGTCGATCGCCGAGTCGCCGTCCAGGACGTGGATGACCGAGCGGATCTTCTCGCCCCGGGGCTGCTTCTGGAGGAAGTGCTCGAAGTAGTCGACGATCTGCGTGCGGCTGGTGCGGATGTCCGGGGACACCGTGGGGAGCAGCACCGCGTCGGAGGCGTAACGGTCGGCGACCGTCTGCGGGTTCCCGGTCCCCAGGGCCGCGTTCCACTGCCCGAAGAGCGCCGCTATCTCCCGCTTGTCGGCCTTGGTCCCGGCGTTGCCGTCCCGGTCCCCGGCCTGGGCGACGCCGACCGCCACGGCGGTGGTGACAGCGACCGCGGCGGCCGTTGTGGCGATCACCGCGCGGGCACGGAAGGTGCGCTTCATGGGAACTCCTGCTCGGTGGGGGTGGAGTGAATCCGGTTGCCCCACCTTCGTGGGCGGCGCGTTAACACCCGTACAGAGCACGGCAAGCCCACGGACAAATCCCGGCCAAGGCGTCCCCGGGCGGCCCGCGAGACCGAGCGGGTCACGGGCCGGGGTGTGCTTGCGCGACGCGTTCCGCCCGGGGCCGGGGCCGGGGCCGGACGCCGAGCGACGTGGGCCAGGGGCGCGCCGCGGCCTCGGGAGCGGCTCTGCCCCGGGGGCGGGACGCGCTCAGGACAGGCACCCCGTCCGGCCTCAACCACCCTTGTTCCTATGTTTGTTGGCGTTCCATCCCTTCAGATGAAGGGATGGTTTCGCCGCTGCCGCCGGGGTCGTAGTCGAGTACCGCGGTCAGATAGGAACTGATCGCGTCACGGTTGCGGGTCAGACACCGGATGCGCTCGGTCATCCGGTCCCGTTCGTGCTCCAGGGCGGCGATCATCTCCGGTGTCGCGTCCGGGAAGTAGATCGTCCGGGGACGGTCCAGGCAGGGCAGGATCTGCTTGATGATCCGGGTCGGGAGCCCCGCGTCGAGAAGCCCTCTGATCTGGAGCACCCGGTCGACGAACCGCTCGTCGTATCTGCGGTAGCCGTTCGCGCAGCGGTCGGCGGCGATCAGCCCCTGCTCCTCGTAGTAGCGCAGCAGCCGCCGGGAGGCGCCCGTGCGGTGTGAGAGTTCTCCGATGCGCATCCGCTCCACCTCGTGGCTTGACCATCACATCGATGTGAGCGTTCGAGGATAGCCCCCGGGCGGGACCGCCGCCCCCGACGGCGAACGAGGTGAGCGCTGATGGACAACCAGCTCTTCGACTACAGCCCCATCCCCGAGCGGAGGCCGATCCACTGGCCGAACGGCGCCCGGGTCGCCTTCTATCTGGCGCTGAATGTCGAGCACTACCGGATCGACCGCCCGTCGACCAGCATCTTCCCGGGCACCAGGGACCTGGTGCCCGACCCGCTGAACCACGGCTGGCGCGACTACGGCCCCCGGGTGGGCATCTGGCGGCTGATCGAGAGCCTCGACCGGCACCGCATCCGGGCGAGTGTGATGCTCAACTCCGATGTCACCGAACGCTATCCCCAGATCATCCGGGCCGGACTGGAACGGGACTGGGTGTGGGCGGCCCACGGCAGGAACAACTCCACGCTCCAGACGGACATGACCCGCGAGGAGGAGCGCGCCGCCCTCACCGAGGTGGTCGCCACCATCGAGCGGGCCACCGGCGGCAGACCCCGGGGCTGGCTGGGGCCCGCCCTCACCGAGACCTTCCACACCCCCGCGCTCCTCGCCGAACTGGGCCTCGGCTATGTCCTCGACTGGGCCAACGACGACCAGCCCTATCGGCTGAACGTGCCGGGGATGCTGAGCGTTCCGTACTCCATCGAGGTCAATGACATCAGCCTGTTCGTCGGCAAGAGCCTCAGCGGACCCGACTTCGTCCGGGTCGTCGAGGACCAGCTGGAGCAGCTCTGGGCCGACTCCGCCCACAGCGGCCGGGTCATGTCGCTGGTTCTGCACCCGTTCGTCATCAACCAGCCCTTCCGGCACAAATATCTGGACCGGGCCCTGGAGCACATCGCCCGCCACCCCGGCGTATGGCTGACGACCAGCGACGAGATCGCCGAGCACTACGCCCGGACCACCGCCCCGGAGCCCGTGGGCTGACCGGATCTCACTCCGAGGGGACGGGCCTGCCGAGCGCGAGCAGCGCGATCTGCCGCCAGTTCAGCCGCGGGCGGCTCGGCGGCGCGCCGGGCCGGTGGCGGGGGAGCAGCACCCGCAGGGCGCGCGGGCGGATCGTGCAGACCACCGGGGCGGGCAGGGTCAGGGCCTCGCCGTCCACCGCGACGGCCAGGGTGGGGGCGGTGGAGCCGACCCGCACCCGGCGGGCCGTCAGCAGGGTCAGCCCGGGCGCCTGGGCGCCGAGCACCGCGAGCCGCGCGGCCTGGGCCGCGCTGTCCACCCGGATGCCGATGACCCCCAGCGCGCCCCGGTCCAGCCGCAGCCGCCGGCCCGTGGCCGACAGATCGGTGTCCGCGTAGGGGTTGTTGCTGACCAGCAGCGCCTGCTGGGAGGGGAGCGGGGTGTCGTCCGCGGTGGCGTCGAGCCGGTGCGCGGGCCCCCTCAGCAACAGATCGGGCAGGGCGTCCAGGGCGGTGCCCGCCTGGTCGCCCCGGTACCGGGGACTCCGGACGATCTCCGCGTACACCCCGAAGGAGGCGGTGTTGACGAAGGGACGGTCCGCCACGAACCCCAGGTCCACCCGGATCTCCTCGCCGTCGGTGAGGGCGTCCAGACAGCGGGAGGGGTCCTTGCGGTCCAGGCCCAGATCCATGGCGAAGTGGTTGCGGGTGCCCGCGGAGATCACCAGGAACGGCAGTCCGTGCTCGGCGGCGACGGCCGCCACCAGCGCCTGGGTGCCGTCGCCGCCCGCCACACCGAGCAGATCCGCGCCGTCGGCCACGGCCCGCCGGGCGAGCGCGGTGACATCCGCACCGGCGCCGGAGGGCAGGAGGATCACCCGCGCGCCCAGCCGCTCGGCCCGCTCCACCAGATGGAAGCGGGCGACCTTCCCGCCGCCCGACGCCGGGTTCATGATCAGGAACGGTCGGCGCGGGGGCCGCCGGCGCTCGGCGCGCACACCGCGCGGCGGGCGCGTCCGGCGCAGCGCCGACCGGGCGCACCCCAGCGCCGCCCACCACAGGGCCATCGCCAGCAGCGCCGGACCCCACAGGCCGTGGCCGGTGTAGAGCACGATCACGGCCACGGGGGCCGCGAGCACCAGGAGTGCGCCGAGCGCCCGGACCGGGCCCCGGTACGCGAGGGCCCACCAGACGCCGACGCCCGCGACGGCCAGCCCCGCGAGACCGCCCACCACGATCAGCAGCCCGCCCCCGCGCACCGCGGACACCAGCGCCAGTACCGCGCCCACCACGCAGACCAGCGAGGCCCGCGCCCACATCCGCGCCCGTCCGAGCACCCCTGGACCGCCCACACCCGTCACCGTCCTCTCCCCGTCCTCTCCCACGCGTACGGCCGCGACCACCTCGTGACGGGCCCATCGTGGCGGAACCGCGGCCCCCCGGGCGGTCGGCGCGCCTGACACCCCGGACCGCGGCGCTCCGGCGGAGGTGCGGGCCCGGGCTTGACCTCAACCGCGATCGAGCTTCGACGATGGGGGCGCGGGCGGCGGAGGGGCAAGGCGCCGCACCCCACGATCGAGGAGGTTCGGCATGGCCGGGAACACGGCGGCGACCGGGAGCGGGGCCGGGGCCGGAGGGAGGACCGGGCCGGAGACCCCGGCGGATACCGGGGCGGAGACCGGGACGGAGACCCCGGCGGATACCGGGGCGGGCGGGACGGAGGCGGTGGCCCGGTGGATTCGGCGGCATGCCCACCCGCTCACCACGATGGACCCCGGGGCTCCGGCGGCCGATCTCCAGCCGCTGGCGGCGATGGTGGGAAACGCGAGGACCGTCGCCCTCGGCGCCTCCGTCCGCGACTCCCACGAGCTGTCGTCGACCGCGCACCGCATCCTCCGCCTGCTGGTCGAGCAGGAGGGGTTCCGGGCTCTCGCCCTGGAGGGGGACGACGCGGCGAGGGTCGGCCTCGACGCGTACATCCGTACGGGAGCGGGCGACCCGCGCGCGCTGCTGGCGGGGGCGCGGTCGTTCTGGCGGACCGGGGAACTCCTCGCCGTCGTCCGCTGGATGCGCTCCCACAACGAGCGCAACCCCGACGACCCGGTCCGGTTCGCGGGGGTCCCCTCGGACGGCGGCGGGGCACGCCCTCCGTACAGCGGTCCGGCCGGTGTCGAGTGGAGCCTGGCCGAGAACACCCGCCGGTGGCACGAGCGCACCGGCGACAGGATCGTCCACTGGGGTGGTCTCGCGCACACCGCCAACGGGGACGCGCGCACGGTCTCCCCCGCGCCGTCGCCGACGGCCCACCGGAACGCGGGCGGCCGGCTGCGGCGGCTCTGGGGGCCGGAGTACGTCTCCCTCGGCCTGACGTTCCACCACGGACGGACGTCCCAGCCCGTCCCGGACCCGCCGGAGGAGTTCGCCGAGTCCGTGCTGGGCGGCGCCGGGCTGGACGCGTATCTGCTGGATCTGCGCGCGCCCGCCCCCGCGCCGGTACGGGAGTGGCTGGCCGCCCCCGCCAGGACACGGCTGGTCGGCCCCTGGTACGACCCCGGGGAGGACGCCGCCCACCACATGTCCGGCGGGGCGCTCGCCGACTGGTTCGACATCGTCGTCCATGTCCGGGAGGTCACCCCCGCCCGTCCGCTCACCGGCTGAGACGCCCCGCGCTCCCCGCGCCCGCGACCCTCCGTGCCCGTGTGCCCCGCGCTGCCCGTGTGGCCGTCAGCGCTCCGTCACGGGCCCGGCAGCGGTCCCTCAACCGATGCTGGTGCCATACACCTTGTCCACCGTCATCGTCATCAGCACCCTGCGCTCGGAGACCATGACCGACCGGTACTCGTCCCAGTCGGGGTGCTCACCGGCGGCGGCGCGGTAGTACTCCACCAGCGCCTCGACCTCGGGGCCGTGCGGGTCGGTGCCCGGGCCGACGAGGGTGGCGGTGCCCTCGGCGGTCGCCCAGGAGCGGCCGTCCTCGCTGGTGACCTCCAGGGTGGCGCGCGGGTCCCGGCGCAGGTTGGCGATCTTCGCGGTGCCCTCCGTGGTCGACACGCGGATGACGGCGGCGGCCCGGTCGTACACGGGCATGATGGGGGAGAGCTGGGGGCGGCCGTCGGACTTGATGGTGGCGAGCACCCCGAGCCGGCTCCGCTCCAGCAGTGCGTGGGTGTCCAGATGAGTGTCTGTCATGGTGATCCCAACCGGTGGCCGGGCGCCGCGTATTCCGGCTCGCGGGGCGCACTCCGATGCGTACCGGGGCACCCTCCCACAGTCCCGGGCCCCGGCGGCGGACGGCGCACCCGCGCGCCTCGGGGAGTTCTCACACCGGGAGCGTGAGCAGACGCGCGGGTCCGGGCGGCCACGCGTCCGTGTCGCGCGGCGGAATCCACATCGCCGGGATCGGCATACGGACCGGTCCGCCGGGCTGCTCCACCCGGACCTCGTCGTCCAGGAGCCGCCACCCCAGCCGCTCGTACACCGGGACCCGCTCCGGCAGACAGAAGAGCAGTCCGAAATCCGCGCCGGTGTCGCGGGTGTGCTCCACGGCGGCGGCCACCACCAGCCGGGCCAGCCCCCGGCCACGGAACGCGGGGGCCACGATCACCCCGCCGAGACCGCCCAGCCGGAGGCGGGCGTCACCCACCCGCATCGTCACCTCCGCCCAGCCGGCGTGCGCCACCAGCCGGCCGCCCTGCCGGACGCCGAAGTGGACGTCCTTGGCGCGCCAGGTCAGCCCGAGTCCGTTGGTCCCGAAGGGATCGCCGGCCCCGCCGGTGATCTCGGCGAGTTCGGTCTCGGTGTAGTGGGGGAGGCGGACGGCGACGGGTGGCGTGGAGATCATCCGTGCATCCTGGCCCGGTCCCGCGCCGCTGTCACCCCCCTGTACGGCCCCCGCGGGCCCCGCCCGGCCCCGCGGGCCCCGGCCCGCGCCGGTTTCCGGGACCGTGGGGGAAGATCAAAACGGCCCCGGGTTAGCATATGAGCGCCGCCTAGCTCGAAAGAGAAGACTGTGACTCTCAACGACGACTCGTTCACCAACTGGAAGAACCGCGAGGAGATCGCGGAGTCGATGATCCCGATCATCGGGAAGCTGCACCGGGAGCGGGATGTCACCGTCCTGATCCACAGCCGCTCCATGGTGAACAAGTCCGTGGTCAGCATCCTCAAAACCCACCGATTCGCCCGGCAGATAGCCGGTGAGGAGCTCTCGGTCGTCGAGACGCTGCCGTTCCTGCAGGCGCTCACCGCGCTCGACCTCGGTCCCTCCCAGATCGACATCGGCATGCTCGCCGCGACCTACAAGGCCGACGACCGCGGCCTCTCGGTGGCCGAGTTCACCGCCGAGGCCGTCGCCGGCGCCACCGGCGCCAACAGGATCGAGCGCCGCGAGGCCCGCGATGTCGTCCTCTACGGCTTCGGCCGCATCGGCCGCCTCATCGCCCGTCTGCTCATCGAGAAGGCCGGCTCCGGCAACGGCCTGCGGCTGCGGGCCATCGTCGTCCGCAAGGGGGCGGGGCAGGACCTCGTCAAGCGCGCCTCCCTGCTGCGCCGGGACTCCATCCACGGCCAGTTCCAGGGCACGATCACCGTCGACGAGGCCAACGGCAGGATCATCGCCAACGGCAACGAGATCCAGATGATCTACTCCGACGACCCGACGGCCGTGGACTACACGGAGTACGGCATCAAGGACGCCATCCTCATCGACAACACCGGCAAGTGGCGGGACCGCGAGGGGCTCTCCAGGCATCTGCGCCCCGGCATCGCCAAGGTCGTGCTGACCGCCCCGGGCAAGGGCGATGTCCCCAATGTCGTGCACGGCGTCAACCACGACATGATCAAGCCGGACGAGCAGATCATCTCCTGCGCCTCCTGCACCACCAACGCGATCGTCCCGCCGCTGAAGGCGATGGCGGACGAGTACGGTGTGCTGCGCGGCCATGTGGAGACCGTCCACTCCTTCACCAACGACCAGAATCTGCTGGACAATTACCACAGCTCGGACCGGCGCGGCCGGTCGGCGCCGCTCAATATGGTGATCACCGAGACGGGTGCCGCCTCCGCCGTCGCCAAGGCGCTGCCCGACCTCGACGCGAAGATCACTGGCAGCTCGATCCGGGTCCCGGTGCCGGATGTCTCGATCGCGATCCTCAGTCTCCGGCTCGGCCGGGAGACCACGCGGGACGAGGTCCTCGACCACCTCCGCCAGGTCTCGCTGACCTCGCCGCTCAAGCGCCAGATCGACTTCACCAGCGCCCCCGACGCGGTCTCCAGCGACTTCATCGGCTCGCGCCACGCCTCGATCGTCGACGCCGGCGCCACCAAGGTCGACGGCGACAACGCGATCCTCTACCTCTGGTACGACAACGAGTTCGGCTACTCCTGCCAGGTCATCCGGGTCGTCCAGCATGTCTCGGGGGTGGAGTACCCGACCTTCCCGGCGCCGGTGGTCTGATCCGGTGCCGGTGGTCTGATCCGGCCGCGCGCGGTCGCCGAGGGCGGGGAATCGTTTCATCTCTCCCGTCCCCGGCGACCGCGCGCGGTCAGGCGCTCTTCTCCCGGGCCCCGGTCCTCCACAGACCCGAGCGGAGCAGGGACTGGGAGCAGTGCAGATAGATCTCGTCGATCTCCAGCAGAACGGCGAGGGCGGGACGGCGGCCCTTCGACGCCATGGCGTCGAAGAAAGGCGCGTCGGTGAGAATCCGGGCCCTGCCGTTGACCCGCAGGATGTCCCCGCTGCCGGGGACGAGGTGGAGCAGTCCGGCGTGCGGGTTGCCGAGGATGTTGTGGAGGCTGTCCCCCCGGCGGTTGCCGGGGCGTTCCGGCAGCGCCAGGGTGGTCTCGTCCACGACATGGATGAAGCCGGGGTCCCCGCCGCGCGGGGAGACATCGCAGGCGCCGAGCGCGTCCGCTGTGGAGAGCAGACAGAACGGGGAGCGGGCCAGCAGGGCCCGGTCGTGGTCGGTGAGCCGGGCGTGCACCTTGTCGATGACGACCGGGTGCGGCTCGCCCAGCAGCTCCCGCAGCTCCGCGGATGAGCGCAGCTCGGTGAAACCGGGCCGGGTGGCCGGGTGCGGGGGGCAGCCTGCCGGTTCGGCGGGCGTTTCGGCGGGCGGGGGAGCGGGGTGCTCCGCGGCCCTGGCGGCGGTCCTGTGGGGCAAGGCGACTCCCGGTGGTCGGGTGCGGGGGTGCGGGGGTGCGGGGGTGTGCGGGCGGGACCCGGACCCGGGCTGCGGGCTGCGGGACCGGCGCCCCCGCCCGGCGGGACGGGCCCGGCGCGTCAGCCGGTCCGGGACGCGGGGACGGGCTCCGCGGGTCCGTCCTTCACCGGCCTGTCTTTCACCGGCTCGTCTTCCGTCGGCCTGTCTTTCACCGGCTCGTCTTCCGTCGGTCCGTCCTTCACCGGCTCGTCCTCCGCCGGCCTGTCTTTCACCGGCTCGTCCTCTGCCGGTCCGTCCTCCGCCCGCCGGACGCCGTGCCGCCCGATGGGGAGCATCAGCGGCCGGCCGGAGACGGGGTCCTCGATGATCCGGCTGTTGAGGCCGAACACCGCGCGCACGGTCTCCTCGGTCAGCACCTCGTGCGGTGTCCCGGCCGCGTGCAGCCGGCCCGACGCGAGGGCGACGACGCGGTCGGCGTACCGGGCGGCCAGATTGAGGTCGTGCAGCACCATGACGACGGTGGTGCCCCGCGCGTGGTTGAGGTCCGTCAGCAGATCGAGGACCTCCACCTGGTGGCTCGCGTCGAGGAAGGTCGTGGGCTCGTCCAGCATCAGGATGTCGGTCCGCTGGGCGAGCGCCATCGCGATCCACACCCGCTGGCGCTGCCCGCCGGACAGCTCGTCCACGGCGCGGTCGGCCAGCGCGGTGGTGTCGGTGGCCTCCAGGGCCGCCGCCACGGCCGCGTCGTCCTCGGCGCTCCACCGGGAGAACACCCGCTGGTGCGGATGGCGTCCCCGGCCGACGAGATCGGCGACGGTGATCCCCTCGGGGGCGACGGGCGACTGGGGCAGCAGCCCGAGGGTGCGGGCGAGCTGCTTGGCGGGCAGGCGGTGCACCTCCTTGCCGTCCAGCACGACACGGCCCTCGCGCGGGGTGAGCAGCCGGGACATGGAGCGCAGCAGGGTCGACTTGCCGCAGGCGTTCGCGCCGACGATCGCCGTGATGCGGCCCGGCTCCACGGCGAGATCGAGGGACGAGACGACGGTGCGGTCGCCGTAGCCGAGCGTGAGCTGTTCGGCCGCCAGGGTGTGTGCCGTGGTCACAGGGAACCTCCTGCCCGGTTGGTGCGGATGATCAGATGGATGAGGTAGGGCGCGCCGAGCACACCGGTGACGACGCCGACCGGGAAGCGGGCGCCGAAGGCGAACTGCCCCGCGAAGTCGGCGACCAGCACCAGCAGGGCGCCGACCAGCCCGGCGGGCACCAGCAGCGAACCGCCCGGCCCGGTGATCCGTGCCGCGATGGGCCCGGAGAGGAAGGCGACGAAGGCGATCGGCCCGGCCGCCGCCGTGGCGAACGCGATCAGAGCCACCGCGGCGACGATCACCGTGACCCGGGTGCGTTCGACCCGGACCCCGAGGGCGGCGGCCGTGTCGTCCCCGAGCTGCATCGCGGAGAGGTTCCGCGCCTGCCCCAGCAGGACGGGGCAGAGCACCGCCAGCGCCACCGCGGCGGGTACGGTCTGCTCCCAGCCGGCGCCGTTGAGGCTGCCGGTCAGCCAGCGCATCGCCTCCTGGAGATCCCACTGGGCGGCCTGGGACAGCACATAGGCGACGACGCTGTCGAGCATCGCGGCGATGCCGATGCCGATGAGGATGAGCCGGGTGCCGACCACCCCGTCCTTGAAGGCGAGGGTGTAGACGAGCAGCGCGACGGCGAGGGCGGCGGCGATCGCGAGGGCCGACACCTGGGTCTCGCCGAGGGAGAGCGTGACGATCGCGACGGCCGCCGCCGCGCTCGCGCCCGAGCTGATGCCGATGACATCGGGGCTGGCGAGCGGGTTGCGCAGCATGGTCTGGAAGGTGACACCGGCCAGACCGAAGCTGAAGCCCGCCACCACGGCGAGCACGGCGCGCGGCAGCCGCAGCCGTCCGACGGTGAACGACGCCCCCGGCACCCGCTCACCGAGGACCACCCGGATCACCTCGTCCAGCGGGTAGTACGTCTTCCCGGCCATCAGGGTCACGGCGAAGGCGGCCACCACCAGCACGGCCAGCAGCGTGCAGACCGCCCGGCGGCGCAGCGCCCGGTGCACCCGGCCGCGGGCCACGTCGTCGGTGGAGGGCGGGCGGGAGGGGAGAACGACGGCGCTCACAGGGCACGCACCTTCTGCCGGCGGACGATCCAGATGAAGAACGGGGCGCCGATCAGCGCCGTCACGATGCCCACCTCGATCTCCGCGGGGCGGGCCACGACCCGGCCGGCCACATCGGCGGCGGTGAGCAGTGCCGCGCCGAGGAGCGCGGAGAAGGGGAGGAGCCAGCGGTGGTCCACGCCGATGAGCAGCCGGCAGGCGTGCGGGACGACGAGTCCGACGAAGGCGATCGGCCCGGCGACCGCGGTCGCCGCGCCGCACAGGACGACGGCGCCGAGCGCCGCCACACCCCGGGCCACGGCGACCCGCTCGCCCAGTCCGGCCGCCAGTTCCTCCCCCAGCGCCAGCGAGTTCAGGGCCTTGGCGGAGAGCAGACAGATCACCAGACCCGCCGCGAGGAAGGGCAGGACCTGACCGATCCGCTCGTAGGAGGCGCCGCCGACGCCGCCGATCTGCCAGAGCCGGAAGCTGCCGGCGATGTCGTTGCGGGGCAGCACCACGGCGGTGACGAGCGAGGCGAACGCGGCCGAGGTCACGGCCCCGGAGAGCGCCAGCTTCAGGGGCGTGGCGCCGCCCCGGCCGAGCGAGCCCACTCCGTACACGAAGAGCGCCGAGACCGCCGCGCCCGCCATCGCGACCCAGATGTACCCGGTCGGCGAGGAGAGCCCGAAGAACGCGACCGCCGTGACCACGGCGAGCGAGGCGCCCATGTTGACGCCCAGGATGCCGGGGTCGGCCAGCGGGTTGCGGGTCACTCCCTGCATGACGGCACCGGCGAGGCCCAGCGCGGCGCCGATCAGCACCGCGAGGAAGGTGCGGGGAATCCGTTTGCCCGCCGCCGCCTGTTCCAGGGTCGTGTCGGCGCCCCCGAGCGCGGCCCAGACGTCGGTCCAGCCGATGGCCCGGGAGCCGAAGGCGACGGAGGCCACCATGAGCGCGGCCAGCACGAGGAGCGCCGCGAGGAGCCACAGCGGCCGGACGTGCGCCGGACGCCGCCTCGGTGCGGCGGCGTCCGGCGCGGTTCGGGTGGGGACCGTTCTCACTTGACCTTGTCCGCGGCCTTGGCGAGCGCGGCGACGTAGTCCTCCAGCACCCAGGAGATCGACAGCGGCGTCGGGTTGGCCGCGGTGCCCAGGGGTGAGCTGCCGGGCAGCAGATAGAGGGAGTCGCGGTCGACGGCGGGGACCTTGGACAGCAGCGGGTCCTTGCGGAGCGTCCTGGTCAGGTCGCCCTTCTCGTCGCCGTAGCCGGTGATGATGTCCACGTCGTTGAACTCGTCGACCTGCTCGGCGCTGCGGGTGAGCGCGAACTTGTCCGTGCCCTTGGACGCCTTGGCGATGCTGTCCGGGATCTTCATCCCGAGGTCCTCGAAGAACATGGTCCGGGTGTCGTGGGCGGTGTAGAAGCCGACCTTGCTGACATCACCGGCGTCGACATGGGTCATGAACATCGCCGACTTGCCCTTGATCTGGGGGTACTTGGCGACGGTGCGGCCGATCTCCCCCTCCAGATCCTTGATCATCTTCTCGCCCTCGGTGGCGAGCCCGATGGCCTTGCTGTTCGTGCGGATGATCTCCCGCCACGGCGTCGCCCACGGGGCGTCGGGGTACGCCACCACGGGGGCGATCTCGCTGAGGGTCTCGTAGTCCTGCTTGGTCAGGCCGGAGTAGGAGGCGAGGATGACATCCGGGTCGGTGTCGGCGACGGCCTCGAAGTCGATGCCGTCGTTCTCGTCGAAGAGGACCGGGGTCTTCGCCCCCAGCTCCTTGAGCTTCTCCTCCACCCAGGGCAGCACCCCGTCGCCGTCGTCGTCGCCGAAGTTGGCGGAGGCCATGCCGACGGGGACGACCCCGAGCGCCAGCGGCACCTCGTGGTTGGCCCAGTTCACCGTGGCGACGCGCTTCGGCCTCGACTCGATGGTCGAGGTGCCCAGGGCGTGCTTCACCGTGATCGGGAACGCGTCGGACGACGCGGCGGAGCTCTTGCCGCCGCCGTCCTTCGCGTCCTTGCCGTCCTTCCCGTCGCCCCCGTCGGAGGAGGAGCCGCCACAGGCGGAGAGGGTGAGGAGGGCGGTGGCCGTGGCCGCCGAGGTGAGCAGCCGCAGACGATGTGAACGCATGATTTCCAACCTCACTGGTCCGGATGCCAGGTGCCGGTCCTCGCACGCCCGGGTCCCGGGATGCCGTCGTGGAGTGTGTGCACCGCGCTGAACGCAAGCGCTTAGGTAAGGCTTGCCTTCGCACTGTAGGAGAACGCCGATCCGTGTCGCAACCGATCTTTTGGGACATCTGATGTAGCGATCGGGACAGCCGTCGGTGCGGGCGCGGGCGAGAGCGCGGGACACGGCCGGGAAAGGTGACCCAGGACACGGGCCGGGAGACCGGGCGGACCGCCGGGTCTCCGGAGTCAGGGAGCGGCGGCCCCGGGATCAGGGGGCGCGGAAGGTGCCCGGGGTGAGCCCCGTCGTCCGCCGGAAGGCCGCCCCGAACGCGCTCGCCGAGCGGTAGCCCACCTCCTCGGCCACGGCCTCCACCTCCCACCCCCGGGTCAGCAGGGCCACCGCGTGCTGGGCCCGGACCGAGGCGATCCAGCGGGCGAAGCTGGTGCCGGTCTCCGCGTTGAACGCCCGGCTGACCGTCCGGGCGCTCACACACAGCTCCGCCGCCCAGTCGGCGAGGGTGCGCTGATCGCCCGGGTTCTCCCGGAGCGCGTCGGCGATCGGGCGCAGCAGGGCCGACGCGGGCGCCTGCACCAGGAGTTCGCGCGGCGAGGGTTCGAGGACATCGAGCACCATCGCCTCGGTGGTCGAGCGCGAGGCGGGGGAGAGCCTGGCCTCGCCGAGCCGTTCCAGCAGCAGCCGCAGCAGCGGGGTGATCTCCACGGCCACCGGGGTCTCGGAGATGGACGGTGTGGTGTGGAAGCCGAAGAAGCTCGCCCGGAACCAGGTCCCGGCGACCGCCGACCCCGAGTGCAGTGTGCCGGCGGGCATCCACAGGCCGAGCGCCGGAGTGATCGTCCACACCCGTGCCCCGACCACGGCGGTGGACGCGCCCCGCTCGTTCCAGAGCAGCTCGTGGAAGGGGTGCGAGTGCTCACCCCACGTGGTGTCCTGCGCCACGACCTCGTCGTACGCCTGGATGGCGAACGGCATCACCACCGCGCCCGCGGCGACCACCGGCAGCGAACGCGTCTCCCGGGGAGCCCGCGGGGTTCCCGGCGCGCCGCGCGGCGCGGCGCTCGTGAGGGGCCCGGGAGCCGGGGCGGCGGCCGGGCAGGGTGCGTCCTGGGGGCGGGAGAACGGCATGCCCCCACCCTAGGTCGTCTCTTTCGGATCGTGCCGGGCTCGCGCGCCCCGGCACCGTGTTTTGGCACCGCGCCTCGCCGCGCTGTCGTCCGTCGCCGGCGCTCCGCGTGGGCTCCCTCCCCCGCCTCGCGATCCACGGCACCGGACCCCGCTCACCGATCCGGCCCGGCCCGACCCGACCCGCAGGAAACTCCCGGGGCCTGCCTTCCGGGCCCGTCCGGCCCGCCGGCCCCGCCCCGGTCATGGGGGAGCAGGTGTTGCGGTGCCCACCCCGGCCGCCGACACTGGACCGGGGCAGTCGCCGCCGCCGGCCCGGCACCGGGGAGACGAGACGCTTATGACAGCGACAGGCGCGCAGATCCCCGCGCTGGGAGTGGAGGAGGAGTACCTCCTCGTCGCCCAGGACACCGGCGCCGTGATGCCCGGCGGCACCAGCGTGCTGCGCCGGGCCGCCCCCGTCCTCGGCGATCTGGTCTCCGGCGAGCTGACCGAGTACCAGATCGAGGCCAAGACCCCGCCCTGCACCAGCCTCCCCGCCCTCACCCGCCACCTCGCCCGGATGCGGGCCGCCGTGGCCGCGGCGGCGGCCGCCGAGGGGCTGCGGGCCGTCGCCACCGGCACTCCCGTCCTCGGCGCGCAGGACCCCGTGCCCCTCTGCGGCGGCGCCTACAACCAGCGCGGGGCGGAGACCTACCGGGGGCTCAACGACACCTACGCGCTCTGCGCGCTCCACATCCATGTGGACGTACCCACGCGCGACGACGCCGTGCTGGTCGGCAACCATCTGCGGCCCTGGCTGCCGACCCTGGTGGCGCTCGCCGCGAACTCCCCGTTCTGGTGCGAACGCGACAGCGGATACGCGAGCTGGCGCACGATCAGCGCCGGCACCTGGCCCGTCTCCGGCCCACCCCCGTACTTCACCTCGGGCGACCACTACCGCACCCTCACCGCCGAGCTGTGCGAGACCGGAGCCGCCGACAGCGAGCACCGGCTGTACTGGGCCATGCGGCCCTCCACGCATCTGCCCACCCTGGAGATCCGCGCGATGGACGTCAGCGCGAGCATCGATGAGGTGGTCACCCTCGCCGCGCTGGTGCGCGCGCTGGTCGTCGTGGCCCTCCCCCGGGTGCGCGGCGGCGACCCGGGGCCGCCGCTGGGCGAGGCGCTGCTGCGCGCCGCGTACTGGCGCTCCGCCCGCGACGGACTCACCGGCCAGGGGTTCGACCCCCTCAGCCGTCGGCTCGTCCCCGCCACCCGTCTGGTGGAACAGCTCCTGGAACACGTCCGGCCGGTGCTGGCGGACTTCGGCGACCTGCCCCAGGTCACTTCCGTACTGCACCGGCTCTCCGCCCACGGCGGCGGCGCCGAGCGCCAGCGGGCCGTCTACGCCCGCCGGAGCAGACTCCACGACGTCGTCGACCAGTTGGTACGGGACACCGCCCGCGTACCCGGCTCACCCCCCGCCCCGGTGACCGCGCCGCAGCGGCCGGCGGCCCGGTGACGGGGAGCCCGCCGCGAGACGGGCCGGCTCAACCGGGGTCCGCGGCACGCCGCACCGCCCACCACCGGCGCCTCACCGGTCCGCGCCCGGCGGGCGCCCGCGTCAGGCGCGGGGCGCGGTCGCCGTCTCCTTGATGAACAGGCCGGCGACGGCGCCGAGGACGAGCAGGACGGGCATCATCAGCAGGGCCCGGCCGTAGTCCCCGAGGTCGGGCACGTCCGGCAGGATCTTTCCGGGCACCGCCTGGAGGATGCCCCCGATGATGAAGCAGACGCCGTTCACGATGGCGGCGGAGCTGCCGACCAGCGCACCGGGCACGGACTCCCCGGCGACGGTGAAGCCGAGCATGTGCGCGCCGGCGAAGAGCCCGACGGCGAACATCGTGACGACCGAGACGCTGTTGGTCTCCGTCGGCAGATAGATCAGCAGGCTGATGGCCGCCGCCTGGAGGAGTACGCCGGTGACCGCCGGCACCCGGCGGTTGTTCCAGTGGTCGGAGAGCAGGTTGAACAGCGGCGCGCCGATCGCGAGACCCAGCCAGGACACGGCGGTCAGCACGGCGGCGAGGTCGTTCTCGGCGCCGCGGGCCTCCATCACCCGGGGCCCCCACAGCACACCCATCGCGAGCATGGACCCGAAGGACACCCCGGCCAGTGCCGCCGAGAGGACGACGTTCCGGTTGCGGAAACAGGTGCCGAGATCCTTGAGGATGCTGGAGACCAGTGGTGGTCTCGGCGCCGCCGCCGCCCGGGCCAACTGCTCGGGACCCGGTGAGGGATTGCGCACCAGCAGCGCGAACAGCACGATCAGCACCACCCCCGCCGCGCCGAAACCGTTCAGCAGCTGCTGCCAGCTCACCAGGCCGAGCTGCCAGGAGATGGCGGGCTGCCCGAAGGCGGAGCCCAGCGACGCCAGCGACTGGACCAGTCCGAACATCAGACCGTAGCGGGCGGCGGGGAACCACTGGCCACCGATGTACCCGGCGCCCACGAAACCGAACGAGGAACCGATCGCCAGCACGATCTGGGCGGCGATCAGCGTCGCCATGCTGGTGGTCTGCGCGTACAGGAACGCCCCGGCGGTGACGAAGGCGACGGCGACCGTCAGCAGCGGACGCGAGCCGAACCGGTCCAGCAGGGCGCCCGAGAAGAACTGGCAGAGCGCGAACGCCCAGGTGTAGATGGACCCGGCCAGCCCGATCTGGGCCACCGAGAGAGAGGCCGTGTTCTGGATCTCGGGCGAGACGACCGCGTAACCGGTCTGGATGGCGAACAGCCAGACCACGAAGATCGTGCACAGGCCCCAGACGATCCAGGCCTCCACGCCGCCGATCGTCCGGTGCGGGCCGTGCAGCCACCGGGCACCCGGATGCTTCTTGTACGCCCGGCCGTCGCCGGCCGGGGAAGGCGTGGTGGTCGCCATGGTGGTCTCTCCTGTCGGCTCAGACGGGCGGGGTGTCACGGTCGTGGGCCAGGGCACCGGCCACATAGGTGGCCCGTACCGCCCGGTCGTCGCCCATCACGGCCAGGACGAAGAGCAGCTCCTCGATGGCCTCCACCCGGGAGGTCCGCTGGGCGAGCAGGGGCGTGGCCCGGGGGTCCAGGACGACGAAGTCGGCCTCGTGCCCGGGGTCGAGGGAGCCGACCCGGTCGTCGATGCCCATCGCCCGCGCCCCGCCGAGGGTGGCGAGATAGAACGCCTTCACCGAGTCGAGCGGGTAGTTGGACAGCTCGGCGACCTTGTACGCCTCGTTCATGGTGGAGAGCAGCGAGAAGCTGGTGCCCGCGCCGATGTCGGTGCCCAGACCGACCTCCATGGGGTGCCGGGAGTCCTTGGCGTCGTGGACATGGAACAGACCGCTGCCCAGGAACAGATTGGACGTCGGACAGTGCGAGACCGCCGTGCCCGTCTCCGCGCACCGGTCGCGCTCCCGGCGGGTCAGATGCACCCCGTGGGCCAGCACGGCTCCGCGGCCCAGGAGTCCGTAGTGGTCGTAGACATCCAGATAGCCGCGCCGTTCGGGGAAGAGCGAACGCACCCAGGAGATCTCCCCGGTGTTCTCCGACACATGGGTGTGCATCAGCGCCTCGGGGTGCTCGCGCCACAGGGTGCCCGCCGCCTCCAGCTGCTCCGGGGTGCTGGTCGGGGCGAACCTCGGGGTGATGGCGTAGAGGTTCCGGTCCTTGCCGTGCCACCGCTCCAGCAGTGTCTTCGAGTCCCGGTAGCCCGACTCGGCGGTGTCCAGAAGACCGTCGGGAGCGTTGCGGTCCATCAGCACCTTGCCCGCCGCGATCCGCATGTTCCGCCGGGACGTCTCCTCGAAGAGCGCGTCCACCGACTGCGGGTAGACCGCGCAGAACGCGAGCGCCGTCGTCGTCCCGTTGCGCAGCAGTTCGTCGCAGTACGCCGAGGCCACCCGGCGCGCGTACCCGGCGTCGGAGAAGCGCTGCTCCTCGACGAAGGTGTAGTGGTTGAGCCAGTCGATCAGCTGGGAGCCGAACGCGGCGATGATGCCGGTCTGCACATAGTGGGTGTGGGTGTCGACGAACCCGGCGGTGATGACATGGTCCGGGTAGTGCGCCGGGCGGACCCCCTCCGGCAGCCGGTGGCGCAGCTCCGTGTAGTCCCCGGCGGCGGTGATGATCCCGTCGGCGCAGATCAGCAGGCCGTCGGCGGCATGGACGAAGGCCTCCTCGCGGCCGTCCAGGAACGGGTCGCCGCGGAACCACACCATCGGCCCGCGCACCGCTGTCACCTTCGATGCCATGGTGCCTCCGGGGCCGACTCAGCAGATCCTCCGATTCGATCCCGCCGGGAGGGGGGCGGCACCCGGGGGTGGGCCGTTGGAGTGACGCCCCCGGTCCGGTCGGGGACGGGGGTGGAGCGGTTCGCCCAGGGGCACGCCCGGGAGAGGCTGGGGTCCGAGTAGGAACGGCCCAGAGAACCGGTGTTGCTGTCAGAAGTTTTGACAGCCGCCGAGCGAGGCCGTCCCGCTGCCGTCTGCCGAGGGGTGCTCGCGGTATCCGATCTTCAAAAAACCTTCGTTTTCTGAAGATCGCCCGGCATGACCGCCTGGACCCCTCACGACCTTCAAAAACCCCTTCAAAAACCGAGGACATTCAACAACCCGCGACCATCGTTTTCTGACGTGATCCGGAGCCATGACCGCCCCCGAACCGGCCGAGCCGGGTCTCCTCGTCGCCGAACCGCTCGTCCGCACCGAGATCAAGATCGGATACGCCCGGGTCTCGACCAGCGGGCAGAAGCTCGAACGGCAGCTCGACGCACTCACGGCCGCCGGATGCCGGAAGATCTTCGCGGACAAGAAGTCCGGCAAGAACGCGCTCCGCCCCGAGCTGAAGGCGTGCCACGCCTTCCTCGACCCCGGCGACACCCTCGTGGTCCCCTCGCTCGACCGCTACGGCCGCAGCCTCCAGGACCTCATCAACATGGTTGCCGAGCTCCGCACCCGTGGCATCGGCTTCACCTCGCTGCACGAGAACCTGGACACCACCACCCCCGGCGGCCGGCTCGTCTTCCACGTCTTCGCCGCCCTGGCCGAGTTCATCCGCGAACTCATTGTCATCGGCACCAACGAGGGCCTGGCCGCCGCCCGCGAGCGCGGCCGGGTCGGCGGACGCCCCAGCGTCGCCACCGAGGAAGTCATCCGCGCCGC
>NZ_JBEOYB010000036.1:0-80582 GCF_040296845.1 Streptomyces sp. NPDC001985 | reverse complement strand
CCCGCGGCCCCCCACCCGGCCGCGGGCCCCACAGCCCCTCGGGGGCCCCCCCCCGTACCCGGGGGGCGCCCCGCCGAGGCGAAGGCGTGTCGTCCTAGATGTCGAAGTACAGCTCGAACTCGTGCGGGTGCGGCCGGAGCTGGATCGGGGCGATTTCCTGGGTGCGCTTGAAGTCGATCCAGGTCTCGATCAGGTCGGAGGTGAACACCCCGCCCGCCTGGAGGTACTCGTTGTCCGCCTCCAGGGCGTCCAGGACCGCCGGCAGGGAGGTCGGGACCTGGGGGACGCCCGCGTGCTCCTCGGGGGCCAGTTCGTAGAGGTCCTTGTCGATCGGCTCGGCGGGCTCGATCTTGTTCTTGACGCCGTCGAGGCCGGCGAGCAGCAGGGCCGAGAAGGCCAGGTACGGGTTGGACGACGGGTCCGGGGCGCGGAACTCGACGCGCTTGGCCTTGGGGTTGGAGCCCGTGATCGGGATGCGCATGGCCGCCGAGCGGTTGCGCTGGGAGTAGACCAGGTTGACCGGGGCCTCGAAGCCGGGGACCAGGCGGTGGTAGGAGTTCACCGTCGGGTTGGTGAAGGCGAGGAGCGAGGGGGCGTGCTTGAGGATGCCGCCGATGTAGTAGCGGGCGGTGTCCGACAGGCCCGCGTAACCCTGCTCGTCGTAGAAGAGCGGGACGCCGCCCTGCCAGAGCGACTGGTGGACGTGCATGCCCGAGCCGTTGTCGCCGAAGATCGGCTTCGGCATGAAGGTCGCGGTCTTGCCGTTGCGCCAGGCGACGTTCTTCACGATGTACTTGAAGAGCATCAGGTCGTCGGCGGCGGCGAGCAGCGTGTTGAACTTGTAGTTGATCTCCGCCTGGCCGGCCGTGCCCACCTCGTGGTGCTGGCGCTCGACCTGGAGGCCCTGGCGGTCCAGCTCCAGGGAGATCTCCGCGCGGAGGTCCGCGAAGTGGTCCACCGGCGGGGCGGGGAAGTAGCCGCCCTTGTAGCGGACCTTGTAGCCGCGGTTGTCCTCGACGGCGCCCGTGTTCCAGGCGCCGGCCTCGGAGTCGATGTGGTAGAAGCCCTCGTTGGCGGAGGTGCTGAAGCGCACCGAGTCGAAGACGTAGAACTCCGCCTCCGGGCCGAAGTACGCGGTGTCCGCGATGCCGGTGGAGGCGAGGTAGGTCTCCGCCTTCTTGGCGATGTTCCGCGGGTCACGGCTGTACTGCTCGCCGGTGATCGGGTCGTGGATGAAGAAGTTGATGTTGACCGTCTTGTCCCGGCGGAAGGGATCGACACGGGCCGTCGACAGGTCGGCGCGGAGCGCCATGTCGGACTCGTGGATCGCCTGGAAGCCGCGGATCGAGGAGCCGTCGAACGCCAGCTCCTCGGTCGGGTCGAACGCCGCGGCCGGGATCGTGAAGTGCTGCATCACGCCTGGCAGGTCGCAGAACCGGACATCGATGAACTTGACGTCCTCGTCGGCGATGTACTTCTTCGCGTCGTCGGCGTTCTGGAACATCCAACTCCTCCTACTCCCGTCCCGGGCGGGGCGGGGTTGCAGCTCGGTCGTGCGGCCAGTGCGGTGGCACGCGCAGGACCCGACCTTAGGCAGACGGGATTTCTCCAGCATGACCCATTTGTTTCGCACAAGTTAACCAGGGTGGTGCCCCGGGGGCGGAACGGGCCCGTGTGAGGGCATGGGCATGCCACCCCGGAAACGGGACCGGGCGGAAGACGGGAATTCCGGGCGCAGTACCGTGGACGGGTGGACAACAGGCAAGCAATCGGATCGTGGCTCTCCGGGCCCCGCGCGGCGGCCGAGGAGATGGGCGCCGACTTCGGGCACCGGGGCAAGCGGCTCGGTCTGCCCGAGGCGGGACCGGGCTCCATCGCCCCCACCGGACGGCGCTTCGGCGCCCTCTTCATCGACTGGGGGCTCTGCTTCCTGATCGCATACGGACTCCTCGCGGGCGGTGACCGCCAGGCCGCGGGGAACTGGGCGCTGGCCGTCCTGCTCGTACTGAACCTGGTCACCATCGGCACGGTCGGCTTCACCCCGGGCAAGCGGCTCCTCGGCCTGCGGGTCGTCGCGGCCGACGGCGGGCGGCTGGGGATCGGCCGGGTCGCCCTGCGGAGCGTCCTGCTCTGTCTCGCGCTCCCCGCGCTGATCTGGGACCGGGACGGGCGCGGACTGCACGACCGCCTCTCCCGCGCCGTGCAGGTGCGGGTCTAGCCCGCGGGGCGGCGCGAAAGCGGCACAGGGCCAAGAGAGCCACAGAGCCACAGAGGCCCAGTGAGGCACACAGAGAAGGGGGCTCCCGGAATCCGGGAGCCCCCTTCGTCTCGTCGTGTTCGAGCGCCTCAGCGTGCCTTCGGGCCGCCGCGCGGCATCCGCATCCCCTTGGGCATCGGCCCCTTCGGCATGGGCATGTTGCTCATCAGATCGCCCATCGCGCGCAGCCGGTCGTTCGCCACCGAGACCTGGGCGCCGTTCAGCACCCTCGGCAGCTTCAGCATCGTCGTGCGGACCTTCTTCAGCGGCACCTGGCCCTCGCCCGTGCCCACCATGATGTCGTGCACCGGGACATCGACCACGATGCGCGCCATCTTCTTCTTCTCGGCCGCCAGCAGCGTCTTGAGCCGGTTCGGGTTGCCCTCGGCCACCAGCACGATGCCGGCCCGGCCGACGGCCCGGTGCACCACGTCCTGGTTGCGGTTCATCGCCACCGCGGGGGTCGTGGACCAGCCGCGGCCGACATTCTGCAGAACGGCGGCGGCGGCTCCGGGCTGCCCCTCCATCTGACCGAAGGCGGCCTGCTCCGCGCGGCGGCCGAAGATGATCGCCATCGCGAGAAACGCCAGCAGGAAGCCGAGAATGCCCAGATAGATGGGGTAGCCGACCCAGAAGCCGATCGCGAGGAAGGCACCGAAGGTGACGATTCCCACACCCGCGATGATCAGACCGATCTTCGGGTCGGCCTTCCGGGTCATCTTGTACGTCAGAGCGATCTGCTTCAGTCGCCCCGGGTTCGCAGCAGCGTCAGCGCTGTCGGATTTTGCCTTCCTCGCCATAACGGGAAGTTTACGTGGCCTGCGAGGCGCGCCCCGACACGGCCTCCAGTACATGCTGTGCCTCGGCCCGGTCCCTGGCCCGGCGGCGGTCCTCCAGGACGGCCGTCCACGCGTTGCGCCGGGCGGTGCGCTGGCCCGCGCCGAGGAGCAGCCGCTCCATCGCGCGCAGGGCGTGGGTGAGCGACGGAATGGCGGTGGCGCGGACCGGGCGTACGGAGTCCGCCTCGCGTACCGGGTGTACTGGCACGGCCTGCATGGGCTGAGGCCCCCCTCGGGATGGGTGAACGGTGGATCGGACTGCCGCCCGCGCGGGCCGGTGCCGTGGCCGTCGGACGGGTGTGCGCGCGAGCAGGTGTGCGATACCTGACCACAGGGTTACCCGATGGTGTTACCAGCGGGTGACCGGGCGGTCAAACGCCGATGAAACCCTGACGCGAGCGGCCCGCAAGCCCCGGGAACAGTGAC
Source organism: Streptomyces sp. NPDC001985 (assembly GCF_040296845.1). Classification (NCBI taxonomy): domain Bacteria; kingdom Bacillati; phylum Actinomycetota; class Actinomycetes; order Kitasatosporales; family Streptomycetaceae; genus Streptomyces; species Streptomyces sp. NPDC001985. The sequence goes on along the minus strand of NZ_JBEOYB010000036.1, from coordinate 77,060 downwards.
GCGGCCCGTACACCGCCCCTGCCTGCGGGGGAGTACGGGCCGCGGCGCCGCCCGCCACTACTGGGCGGTAGGCGCTTGTGCCTCAATTCACACAGTCTGGGCGGTGAGGCTCTGGCGCCGCTCCATCGCCTGGCCGAAGAGCCGGCCGGCCCGGTACGACGAACGGACCAGCGGACCCGACATCACACCGGAGTAGCCGATCTGCTCGGCCTCCTCCTTCAGCTCCACGAACTCGTGCGGCTTCACCCAGCGCTCGACCGGGTGGTGGCGCACCGAGGGGCGCAGATACTGGGTGATCGTGATCAGCTCGCAGCCCGCCTCGTGCAGCTGGCGCAGCGCCTCGCTGACCTCCGCGCGCTCCTCGCCCATCCCCAGGATCAGATTGGACTTGGTGACGAGCCCCGCCTCACGGGCGCGGGTGATCACTTCGAGCGAGCGGTCGTAACGGAAACCGGGGCGAATCCGCTTGAAGATCCGGGGCACGGTCTCGACATTGTGCGCGAGGACCTCCGGGCGGGACGAGAAGACCTCGGCCAGCTGCTCGGGGACCGCGTTGAAGTCCGGTATCAGCAGCTCGACCTTGGTGTGGCCGCCCTCGCGCTCCGCCGTCATCGCGTGGATCTGCCGCACGGTCTCCGCGTACAGCCACGCCCCGCCGTCCTCCAGGTCGTCGCGGGCGACGCCGGTGATGGTGGCGTAGTTCAGGTCCATGGTGACGACCGACTCGCCGACCCGGCGGGGCTCGTCCAGGTCCAGGGCCTGCGGCTTGCCCGTGTCGATCTGGCAGAAGTCACAGCGCCGGGTGCACTGGTCACCGCCGATGAGGAAGGTCGCCTCGCGGTCCTCCCAGCACTCGTAGATGTTCGGACAGCCCGCCTCCTGGCACACCGTGTGCAGCCCCTCGCTCTTCACGAGCGCCTGCATCTTGGTGTACTCGGGGCCCATCTTCGCCCGGGTCTTGATCCACTCCGGCTTGCGCTCGATGGGGGTCTGGGCGTTCCGGACCTCCAGGCGCAGCATCTTGCGTCCGTCGGGTGCGACAGCGGACACGTCGGCGCCCCTTTCTGCTATCGCGGCATTCGATTCTGCGGCGCACACCAGGGTACGCCCGTCAATTGTTCGGCTCTACGTCCGGCCAACCCCGGCTCGCCGGGGTGCATTCCCCGGCCGGGTACGGCGGGCGGTGAGGCCGGTGAGCCGCCCGGAGTCCGGGGCGCGCTACACGGCCGCGCCCACGGTCCTCGGCCGGAGATCGGCGCCCTCCAGCACCTCCCGCAGCCGCCGCTCCACCACGGGCAGCACCTCGGCGATGGTGATCTCGCGGCCCACCTCGCCCGCGAGGGACGCCACCCCCGCGTCCCGGATGCCGCACGGCACGATCCGGTCGAACCAGGTGTTGTCCGGGTTCACGTTCAGGGCGAAGCCGTGCATGGAGACGCCCTTGGCGATACGGATGCCGATGGCGGCCAGCTTGCGGTCCTCGCGGCGCTGGCCGGCGTTGGAGGGGGCGTACTCGGGGCCGTTCAGCCGGGGGTCGAACTCGTCGTCCTGGAGCCGGGGGTCGAAGTCCAGTTCGAGACCGCCGGCCGACGGGCGGTCCGCCACCGGGTCGCCCAGCACCCAGACACCGCTGCGGCCCTCGATCCTGCTGGTCTCCAGGCCGAAGTCCGCGCAGGTGCGGATCAGGGCGTCCTCCAGCCTGCGGACGTGCGCGATCACATCGACCGGGCGCGGCAGCTTCAGGATCGGGTACCCCACCAGCTGGCCCGGGCCGTGCCAGGTGATCTTGCCCCCGCGGTCCACATCGATGACCGGCGTGCCGTCCAGGGGGCGCTCGCTGTCCTCGGTGCGCCGCCCGGCCGTGTAGACCGGGGGGTGCTCCAGCAGCAGACAGGTGTCCGGGACCTCGTCGGCGAAGCGGGCGGCGTGGATCTCGCGCTGCTTCTGCCACGCCTCCTGGTACTCGACGGCTTCCCCGCCGAAGCCCAGCCGGACGAACCGCAGCTCACTCACGGCACTGCCTCCCTAGAACCCTCACTCCGCGGCGGCACTTCCCGCGCCCCAGCCACTGTACGGCGGTGGGGGCGGGCACGGCCGGGAGGGAGGGGCGCTCCCGGTGGCGGGGCCCCGGGGCGTCAGTCCCGGGCCGGTACCGGCCCTGATCCTCACACGATCGGATGAATGTGCGGCCAATGTGGCGGTGTGCAGGGCAAAGGCCGCTAAATTCGCGCCGTTCCATGAGGGCTGCGACTGGCCCGGAAGGCAGGAGACCGCACAGCTGATGACGGAACGACCCTCGCAGCGCATCCCCAACCGCCAGCTTGCCGCACTGATCCAGGAAGCCGGATTCTCCAATGCGGGCCTCGCCCGCCGAGTCGATCAGCTCGGACTTGAACACGGTCTCGACCTCCGCTACGACAAGACCTCCGTGACCCGCTGGCTGCGCGGGCAGCAGCCGCGCGGCACCACCCCGGCGCTGATCGCCGAGGTCTTCACCCGGCGGCTCGGGCGCCGGCTCTCCGCCCAGGATCTCGGGCTCGACGCCTGTGCGCCCGTCTACGCGGGCCTGGAGTTCGCCGCGACCCCCGAGGAGGCCGTGGACATCGTCAGCGGCCTCTGGCGCAAGGACTCCGGCAGCCACGCGGAGCTGCGCAAGATCGCCTTCACCCCGGCGGGTCTGGTGGTGCCCAGCCGGGACTGGCTGATCGGCCGCGCCGACGAACGGGTGGGGCGGGCGCCGGAGCAGCCCTCCGGACGGGTGCCCGCGCAGGGCGGCCCCGGGGTGCCCCGGCAGCGGGCCGTCGCCGAGCGGGGGACGGACCGGGGGCCCGGGCAGCGGGTCTCCAGCGGGGACATCGCGGCGCTGCGGTCGGTGGGGGAGCTGTTCCGCACCCTCGACCACGCCTACGGCGGGGGGCACGCCCGGCAGGCCCTGGTGCGCTATCTGGAGCACGAGGCGGAGCCGATGCTGCGCGGGTCGTACGGGGAGGTCACCGGGCGCAGGCTCTTCGCGGCGGTCGCCGATCTGACCAGGCTGGTCGGCTGGACCTCGTACGACATCGCCGCCCATGGGCTCGCCCAGCGCTACTTCGTCCAGGCGCTGCGGCTCGCGCAGGCGGCGGGGGACCGCGCGTACGGGTCCTATGTGCTGGTGACCATGGCCCGCCAGGCGGTCTACCTCGGCCACGGCCGGGAGGCGGTCCAGCTCACCCGGGTCGCCCAGCAGGGGGTGGGGCCGACCGCCCCGCCGGTGGTGCAGGCGCTGCTGCACGCGGTGGAGGCGCGCGGGCACGGCGTGCTGGGGGACGCGCGGGCGTGTACGGCGTGTCTGGTGCGGGCGGAACGGGCGCTGGGGGCGGCGCGGCCGGGGGACGAGGTGCCGTACTGGGCGAGGTTCTTCGACGAGGCGCAGATGGCGGACGAGTTCGGGCACTGCTACCGGGACCTCCAGCAGTACCGGCAGGCGGTGCAGCACGCGGAGCGCTCGCTCCAGCTGCGCCCCTCGGCGCTGGCGCGCAGCCGGCTGTTCTGCCGGGTGGTGCTGGCGTCGGCGCGGCTGGGGCTGGGGGAGCTGGATCAGGCGTGTGCGCTGGGGGCGGAGGCGGCGTTGCAGGCGGCGGAGATGAGGTCGGCGCGGGCGCTGGAGTATGTGCGGGACTTTGAGCGGAGGCTGGAGCCGTACCGCGAGGCGGCGGCGGTCCGGGGTTACCGCGACCGCGTCTCCGCGCTCGGCTGACCCCGCGCGCAGGGCCCCGCCCGGTGCGGCCCGGGTTGCGGCTTGTGCCACAGGGCCCCGCCCGGTGCGGCCCGGGTTGCGGCTTGTGCCACAGGGCCCCGCCCGGTGCGGCCCGGGTGCCCCCGTGCCGCAGGCCCCCGCACCCTGCGGGTCACGGTCGGGGGCCAGCCCCCGAACCCCCGCTCCTCAAACGCCGGAGGGGCTGGAAAACCCAGCCCGTCTGGGGGCACCTCCCAGAGGCAGCTCCGGGGCAGCTTGAGGACGGACCCTGTGCCACGGGTGGCCCGAGCAAACCCAGCCCGTCCGGCGTTTGAGGACGGACCCTGTGCCGCAGGCCCCCGCACCCCGCGGGCCACGGTCGGGGGCCAGCCCCCGAACCCCCGCTCCTCAAACGCCGGAGGGGCTGAGAGGTGCTGCCCAAACGCTGGAGGGGCTGAGGGGTGCTGGCCGAACGCCGGAGGGGGGAGGGCGGCGGCTCGACACCGGGGGCTGGAAGTGTGCCTCGGGCCGGTCGGAGGGGATGGGGTGGTGCGGGTCAGACTTCGGAGGGGATGGAAGTGTGCCTCGGGTCGGCCGGTCGGCCGTGTCAGGCCGCTGAGGGCAGTGGGTGGACCTCCCGGGGGCGGAGGGAGAAATCGTGGAGCACCGCCGTCGCCGCGCGTTGCGCGGAGAGGAGGGCTCCCTGGACCGTGCTGGTGGCACGGTGGTCCCCGCAGACGTAGAGCCCCGAGAGCACCCGCACCGGGCGGTGCACGTCGTACGGCGGCTCCATCGCCGGGACGGCGCACGGGTCGTGGTGCGCCGCCAGCAGCTCCCACTCCTCCGTCGGCACCCCGTACACCCTCCCCAACTGCCCCCGCACTTCCTCCTCCAGCCCCGCCCGAGCCGCCCCCAGCACCGTGCTCGATATCAGCACCCGCCCGCCCGGCGCCCGAGCCGCGTCCACCTCGCTCACCACGGCGGTGTGCGCCACCGGCCCCGTCCCGTCCGCGTCGAGCACCAGCGAGGCCCCCGTGGGCGGCGCCTGAGGGGCCGTGTGGTGCACCACCGTCACCGGGTGGAACCTCGGCACCCGCAGCCCCGGCAGCAGCTCCGCCGCCTCCCGCGCGCCCGTCGCCAGCACCACGGCCCGGCACGAGAGCGGGCCGTACTCCTCCGTGGTGACCCGGTTGACCGCGATGTCCCCGACCCGTACCCCGGTGCGCACCGTGCCCTCCGGCAGCGTCGCGGCCAGCCGCTCCGGCAGCGAGGCCACCCCGCCCCCGGGCAGACACAGCCGGCCCCGGGCGAACCCCCGCAGCGCCAGATCCGCGCACCGGCTGGAGGTCGTCAGCCCCGGGTCGCACAGCAGCGCCGACAGCAGCGGGCGCAGCACACCCAGCGCGGTGCGCGGCGGCAGCCCCCGGGCGAGCAGCGCCTCGGCGGCGGACCGTTCGGGGCGGGCCATCAGCCGCTCCACGGAGGTCCCCGCGAGACGCGCGAGGGAGGCGCTGAACCGGGCCTCGTCCAGCGGCCGGGGGGCGCTTGCCAGGGCGCGCGCGACGGTCAGTGCGCCCCTCGCGCTTCCGGGTTCGCCGGGCCGCCGCACGGTCTCCCCGGAGCGCTGGAGCCGCCCTCCGCTGTGCAGGAGCACCCCCGGGGCGAACGGGCGCAGCGCCACATCCCCGAGCGCCGCCACCCGCACCAGTTCGCTGTACGCGGTGGAGAGGAGCTGCCCGGACCGGTCGAGCCGGAACCCGTCCATCTCCTCGGTGGACATTCTGCCGCCCGGTCGGGGGGCGGCCTCCAGAACACTGACGCTGACTCCTGCCCTGGTCAGCCGGTGGGCCGCCGTGAGCCCGGCGATCCCGGCCCCGACGATGATGACGTCCGCATGGTCCGCAGTGTGAGCGGTGCTGATGAGCACGTGCCCCTCCCCGAGGTCGGCGCGGCGCTGCCGGGAGGGTCATGCCCCCGGCCGGCGCCCGGAAAGCGGAGTTCGCACCGAGGGTAGGGAGCGGTGGCCGGACTTCGACGCGCGCACGGAGCGGGTCACCGTTGCGCGGGGGCGCGCGCCCGCCGGTCCCGCCCGTGTGCCCCGCCCCGCCCCCGCCCGCCGCGCCCGCCCGGCGGCCCCGCGCACCCCGCTCAGGCCGGGGCGAGCGCCGCCGCGATGGCCTCGTCGATGGTCGGACAGGCGAAGACGAACCCCGACTCCAGCAGCTTCGCCGGCACCGCCCGCGTACTCCCCAGGACCTCGCTCGCCATCTCCCCGAGCGCCACCCGCAGCGCCGGGGACGGCACGGCGAAGAGGGTGGGCCGGTGCAGCGCCCGCCCCATCGCGGCGGTGACCTCGCGGTTGGTCGCCGGGTTGGGAGCCACGCAGTTGACCGGGCCGGAGAGCGACTCCGTGTCCAGGATGTGCCGCAGCGCCGCCACCTCGTCCCGCAGGGCGACAAAGCTCCAGTACTGCCGGCCGTCGCCGAGCCGGCCGCCCAGACCCGCCCTGAAGAGCGGGAACATCCGCGCCCACGCGCCGCCCTTCCGCGACACCACCAGGCCCGTACGGGCGAACGCGGTGCGGATGCCCGCCTCCTCGGCCGGTGCGGCGGCCTCCTCCCACTCCACGCCCACATTCGGCAGAAAACCGTCCCCGGGGGGCGCGCTCTCGTCCACCGTCCGGTCCCCGGTGTCGCCGTAGTACCCGATCGCGCTGCCGCTCAGGAACACGCGCGGCGGGGTGTCCAGCGCGGTGAGCGCCTCGGCCAGGGCCGCCGTCCCCAGCACCCTGCTGTCCCGGATCTCCTTGCGGTACTCATCGGTCCAGCGCCGGTCCCCGATCCCCGCCCCGGCGAGATTCACCACGGCGTCGCACCCCGCCAGTCCCGCCGTGTCCACCCACTGCCGGTGCGGGTCCCACTCCACCTCACCGATGCCGCGCGGCGCCCTGCGCACGAGGCGCACCACTTCGTGCCCGTCCGAGCGCAGTGAGCGCCCCAGAGCCGTACCGATGAGTCCGGAGGAGCCGGTGATCGCGATCCGCATGAAACCATCCTGCCCCCCGCCCACCCCATGACACAGTTGCCCCATGGACGAGTCGCACATACGCCACGGCCGCCCCGACGACGAAGCGGCCCTCGCCCGCCTGGACCGCGAGACCTGGTCGACCCTGCACGCGGTGACGGAGTGCCCGGCGCCGGACGCGCCGTTCTTCGGGGACCGCCGGGTGCCCGCCGACTATCTCGTCGCCGAGGGGCCCGACGGCGCGATCCTCGGCTACACCCGGGTCTCCCCGCCGACCCCGCTCGCCTGCAATCAGCACGTACGCCAGATCCAGGGCCTCGCGGTCGCCGGCGAGGCGCGCGGGCGCGGCATCGCCCGGGCGCTGCTCCGGGCCGCCTGCGCCGAGGCGCGCCGTCAGGGAGCGGTCCGGATCACCCTGCGGGTCCTCGGGCACAACACCCCCGCGCGGAGGCTGTACGAGTCGGAGGGCTTCGCCGTCGAAGGGGTGCTGCCGGGCGAGTTCCGGCTCGCCGGGCGGTATGTGGACGATGTCTTCATGGGGCGTGCCCTGGAGTAGGGGCGGACCGTGACGCCGCCGTCCCGCGCGGGCTCCCGCGCGCCGCGCCGCGCGGGGTCTCAGCCGCGTCCGAAGCGCTCCCACAGACGGGGGAACCGGCTCGCCGCCGCCGTCTCGTCCTCGAAGTCGAAGGGAGTGCCCAGCGGCTCCGCCGGCTGTGGAGTGATCCCCAGATCCGGTGCCACCACACCGGTGAGCTGCTCGTACGCCTCGTCCGCCGCATAGCCCAGCTCCTCTCCGTCCCCGTCGATGTCCTCGTCGAAGTCGTCGAGCAGCTCCGCGAGCGCGTCCGGGTCGTGCACCGCGCCCTCGAAGACCTCCCGGCCCTGCCCGATCAGCCAGCAGCGGAAGTAGTCGAAGACGTCATCGCTCGCCCCGTCCAGCAGTACGGCCGCCGCGCCCCACAGATCCCAGGTGTACGCGCGGTTGTAGCGGGCCTCGAAGTGGCGGGCGAAGTCCAGCACGGAGTCGGGGTCGAGCTGCATCAGCCGCTCGACCAGCAGATCGGCATGGTCCTCGGGATCGCCCTCGGCGGCCTCGCGGGTGGTGTCCACGATCTCCCAGAACTCCGTCTCGTCCATCACGGGTCCAGCATCGTGGCTGGAGGGTGGCCGCGCACGCGGAGCCGCCGAATTGCCGGTTCCCGGGCCGGAAGAGAGTGTCGCGGGAATGCCGGACAGAAGATGTCGGGTATCCGTGCGACGGTCGTTTCATGACGACAGCACAGACCCCCCTCGCGGGGACGGTGGCCCTGGTCGCGGGCGCCACCCGGGGCGCGGGCCGCGCCATCGCCGTCCAGCTCGGCGCCCTCGGCGCGACCGTGTACGTCACGGGACGCACCACCCGTGCCCAGGTCAGCGAGATGAAGCGGGCGACGGAGACGATCGAGGAGACCGCCGAGCTGGTCGACGCGGCGGGCGGCCGGGGCATCGCCGTGCGCACCGACCATCTGGACGCCGGACAGGTGCGGGAGCTGGTGGCGCGGGTCGACCGCGACCACGGGCGGCTCGACATCCTGGTGAACGACGTCTGGGGCGGAAACCAGTACCTCGATTTCGACACCCGGATGTGGGACGTCGATCTCGACCGCGGACTGCGGATGATCGACCTCGGCACCAGAAGCCACATCATCACCAGCAGCATCGCCCTTCCCCTGCTGGTCCGCCGGAGCGGCGGACTGGTCGTCGAGGTCACCGACGGCACCGCCAGGACCAACCGGGACTTCCGGGAGAACTTCTACTACGACCTCGCCAAGAACACCCCGATCCGCGTCGCGTATCTCCTCGGCGAGGAGCTGAAGGGCGTCGGTGGCACCGCGGTCGCGGTCACCCCGGGGTTCATCCGCTCCGAGGAGATGCTCGACGCCTTCGGCCTCACCGAGGAGAACTGGCGCGACGGGACCGGCGAGCACCCGCACTGGGCGCTCTCCGAGTCCCCCGGCTATCTGGGCCGGGGGGTCGCCGCGCTCGCCGCCGACCCCGGGCGGCACCGCTGGAACGGGCAGTCCCTGGACAGCGGGCAGCTCGCCCGGGAGTACGGGCTCACGGACACCGACGGCAGCCGGCCCGACGTCTGGGGGTACATCCTCGCGGAGAAGGCCGGGGGGAGCCCTTCCCTGGAGGAGTACCGCTAGGCCCCGGGCGCGGCGGGGGAGACAGGCGCGTCCGGGGCGTCCGGGGCGTCCGGGGCGCGGTCGTGGTCGTTGTCGTCGCGGTCGCGGTCGCGGTCGCGGTCGCGGTCGTCGCCGTCGCCGTCGCCGTAGAGGAGCGCCGTGCGCTCCGCCGCCCGGGCGAACCGCTCCCGCAGCTCCGGCGGCGCCAGCACCTCCAGCTCGGGCCCCAGCGCCAGCAACTGCTCGAACGCCACATCGTGGGACTCCACCGGCAGCGTCACCGTCAGGCGCCCCGAGGCGTCCGGGGCGCCCGCCTCCGCCAGCGCGCGGCGGGTCGCCACCCGGTCCGTGAGATACGGCAGCCTGCGCGCGCCCTCCTCCGTCACCCGGACCAGCGCCTCCGACCGGAGCAGGGACCGCGCGAACTGCGCCGCCCGCTCCTCCCAGAAGCCCGGCAGATCGAACTCCTCGTCCCGCTCGAACGGCTCGTCCGGCTCGGCCGAGGAGAAGCGGTCCAGCCGGTACACCCGGTGGCCGCCGCCCGAACGGGCGCACAGATACCAGACCCCCGCCTTCAGCACGAGCCCGTACGGCTCCAGCTCCAGCTCGCGCCCCGCGTCCGCGTGCCGGCCCCGGTAGACCGCCCGGAGCCGGCGGTCCTCCCACACCGCCTCCGCGACCGGCGCCAGCAGCGGCGGGGTCTCCGGTTCCTGGTACCAGCCGGGGGCGTCCAGATGGAAGCGCTGCGCCGCGCTGCGCGGGGCGTCGCTGAGCGAGGGCAGCAGCGCCGCCGAGACCTTCAGCCGGGCGGCGGAGGCCGCGTCCTCCAGGCCCATCTCCCGGAGCGCGCCCGGCAGCCCCGAGAGGAAGAGGGCCTCGGCCTCGCTGCGGCCCAGGCCCGTCAGCCGGGTGCGGTAGCCGCCGATCAGCCGGTACCCCCCGGTCCTGCCCCGGTCCGCGTAGACCGGCACCCCGGCCTCCGAGAGGGCCAGCGCGTCCCGGGTCACGGTCCGCTCCGAGACCTCCAGCTCCCGGGCGAGCTCGGCCCCGGTCATGGAGGGCCGGGCCTGGAGGAGGAGCACCATCTTGATCAGCCGGGCAGCGCGCATGCCTCCATCATGACCGCCCCCGGGGAGCGCCCTCAGGCCAGCCGCTCCTGGAGCTCCGTCACCCAGCCCTCACGGTCGCCGGGGCATTCGAGGGTCACCTCCCGGGCGTATCCCACCGCCCGGTGGCCGCCCGCGTCGAGCCAGCGGGCCAGGGTCTGGGCCGTGGCCAGCACGGTCTCCATCGAGCCCCGGTGCACGATCGTCGCGGCGCGCTCGACGGCCGGGAGGTCCACGACCGCGAAGTCCGGGCCGTCGCGCCGCTCCACCGAGGGCGGCACCGCGACCGCCGCGTGGACCAGGACGGCGCCCCCGCCCTCGGGCGCCGCCTCGTAGTGGGCGATACCGGGCCCGGCCGGCACCACCCCCGCCGCCCTCAGCCGGCCGAACAGCTCGTCGTACAGCGGTCCGATGACCGGCCCGATCTCCTCGGGCTGGAAGCCGGGTGCCACGGCCGTCAGCTCGGCCACCCGCACGGCCGGGACGCTCTTCACGATGACGTCGTCGACGGGCATGCGCCCCTCGCTCTCGATCGACCGGAGTCTCGCCTCGACCTGGCCCAGCCTGGCCGCCGAGGCGGCCATCGCCTCCTCCAGCTCGGCCCGCCGCAGCACGAGCATCCCGCGCAGCTCCTCCGTACCCACCCGCTCCTCCAGAATCCGCCGCACCTGTTCCAGGGTGAAGCCGAGATCCTTCAGGGCGATGATCCGGTTGAGCCGGGCGAGCTGGGCCGCCGCGTAGTAGCGGTAGCCGCTGAACGGGTCGGTGTGGTCGGGGCGCAGCAGCCCGATGGCGTCGTAGTGGCGCAGCATGCGGGCCGACACCCGGCCGTGCCGGGCGAAATCTCCGATGGTGAACATGGTGTCCCTCAGTACGGGGCCTCACACGGTGTCAAGGTCAACCGTCTCCGGCCGGGGGTTCCCGGAAGGCCGGCCCCCGCGCGGCCCGGACGGGGTGCCCCGGACAGCGGAACACCCCGGGCGGCCAGGAACAGCCAACCCGGGGTGCGGGAAACACAGCGAGCCGTCAGAGGCCGTAGCGCTCCCGTGCCTCCTTCACCGCGGAGGCCGGGATCTCGCCCCGCCGCGCCAGCTGGGCCAGGGCCGCGACCGTGATCGACTGCGCGTCGACACCGAAGTGGCGGCGGGCCGCCTCCCGGGTGTCCGAGAGACCGAAACCGTCCGTGCCGAGCGAGGACCAGTCCTGCTCCACCCACTGGCTGATCTGGTCCGGAACCTGGCGCATCCAGTCGCTGACCGCGAGCACCGGGCCCGGGGCGCCCTCCAGCACCTTGCGGACGTACGGGGTGCGCTCCTCGCCGCGCAGCAGCGCGGCGTCGCACTCCAGCGCGTCCCGGCGCAGCTCGCCCCAGGAGGTCGCCGACCAGACATCGGCCGTGACACCCCACTCGTCGGCGAGGACGCGCTGGGCCTCCAGGGCCCAGTGGATCGCCGTGCCGGAGCCGAGCAGCTGAATCCTGGGCGCGTCGGCGGACGCCGGGGTGCCCTCCTTGAAGCGGTACAGACCCCGGACGACGCCCTCCTCGACGCCCTCGGGCATCGCGGGCTGCGGCTTGGGCTCGTTGTAGACGGTGAGGTAGTAGAAGACGTCCTCGGCGTCCGGACCGTACATCCGGCGCAGACCGTCCTTGACGATCACCGCGATCTCGTACGCGAAGGCCGGGTCGTAGTTGAGCGAGGCCGGGTTCGTGGACGCGATCAGATGCGAGTGGCCGTCCGCGTGCTGGAGGCCCTCGCCCGTCAGGGTCGTGCGGCCGGCGGTGGCGCCGACGATGAAGCCCTTGCCGAGCTGGTCGGCGAGCTGCCACATCTGGTCGCCGGTGCGCTGCCAGCCGAACATCGAGTAGAAGATGTAGAACGGGATCATCGTCTCGCCGTGCGTCGCGTACGACGTGGCGGCGGCGATGAAGTCGGCCATGGCGCCGGCCTCGGTGATCCCCTCGTTGAGGATCTGGCCGTCCTTGGCCTCCTTGTAGTACATCAGCTGGTCGCGGTCGACCGGCTCGTACGTCTGGCCCATCGGGGAGTAGATGCCCGCCGAGGGGAAGAGCGACTCCATGCCGAAGGTGCGGGCCTCGTCGGGGACGATCGGGACCCAGCGCCTGCCGGTCTCCTTGTCCCGCATCAGGTCCTTCACCAGCCGGACGAAGGCCATGGTGGTGGCCATCTCCTGCTTGCCGGAGCCCTTCTCCAGGGCCTTGAAGGCACGCTCCTCGGGCGCGGGCAGCGCGGTGGCGATCACCCGGCGGGCCGGGGCGGGGCCGCCGAGGGCGGCGCGGCGCTCCTGGAGGTAGCGGACCTCGGGGGAGTCGGCGCCCGGGTGGCCGTAGGGCACCAGGCCGTCCTCGAAGGCGCTGTCCGGGATCGGGAGCCCGAGCAGCTCGCGCATGCCCTTGAACTCGTCGATCGACAGCTTCTTCATCTGGTGGTTGGCGTTCTTCGACTCGAAGCCCTTGCCGAGGGTGTAGCCCTTCACCGTCTGCGCGAGGACCACGGTCGGCGCGCCCTGGTGGGCCAGCGCCGCGCGGTAGGCCGCGTACACCTTGCGGGCCTCGTGGCCGCCGCGCGAGGTGTAGAAGCACTCGGCGATCTTCGCGTCGGGGAGCAGCTTCGCCAGCTCGGCGAGGGCCGGCTCGGCGCCGAAGAAGTGCTCGCGGATGTACGCGACATCGCGGGTGGCGTACGTCTGGAACTGGGCGTCCGGGACCGCGCGCAGCCGGCGGACCAGCGCGCCCGTGGTGTCGAGCTGGAACAGCTCGTCCCAGGCGGAGCCCCAGAGCGTCTTGACGACATTCCAGCCGGCGCCCCGGAACTGGGCCTCCAGCTCCTGCACCACCCGGAAGTTGGCGCGGACCGGGCCGTCGAGCCGCTGGAGGTTGCAGTTGATGACGAAGGTCAGATTGTCGAGCCGCTCGCGCGCGGCGAGCGCGAGTGCCGCCGTCGACTCGGGCTCGTCCATCTCGCCGTCGCCGAGGAAGGCCCAGACGTGCGACTGCGAGGTGTCCTTGATGCCGCGGTTGTGCAGATAGCGGTTGAAGCGCGCCTGGTAGATCGCGGAGAGCGGGCCGAGGCCCATGGAGACGGTGGGGAACTCCCACAGCCAGGGCAGCCGGCGCGGATGCGGGTACGAGGGCAGCCCGGCGCCGCCCGCCTCCTGGCGGAAGTTGTCGAGCTGCGCCTCGCTGACGCGGCCGTCGAGGAAGGCGCGGGCGTAGATGCCGGGGGAGGCGTGGCCCTGTATGTAGAGCTGGTCGCCGCTGCCGTCCGCCTCCTTGCCCCGGAAGAAGTGGTTGAAGCCGGTCTCGTAGAGCCAGGCCGCGGAGGCGAAGGTGGCGATGTGGCCGCCGACGCCGAACCGGGCGCCGCGCGTCACCATGGCGGCGGCGTTCCAGCGGTTCCACGCGGTGATCCGCGCCTCCATCTCCTCGTCGCCGTCGAGCGCGGGCTCGGCGGCGGTGGGGATGGTGTTGACGTAGTCGGTCTCCAGCAGGCGGGGCACGGGGACTCCGGCGGCTTCCGCGTGCTGGAGGGTGCGGCGCATCAGATACGCGGCGCGGTGCGGGCCGGCGTGCTGGGCGACGGCATCGAGGGAGGCCGCCCACTCGGCGGTCTCCTCGGTGTCGCGGTCCGGGAGCTGGTCGAGCTCGCTCGGAAGCTTGGCTACGGGGTCGGACATGTCGCCGCCTTCCGGACTGGAGGGGGTGGGGTGGAGAAAGATCGGGGGGCCGTGTCCGGCAGGACAGGGCGACGGGTGGGTGAACCCGAAACTGACTGTAAGCCGCTGATCGATGATCGATCAAAGTATTCGGAGGTAAAAGTTCTCCGGAGAGCGAAATTGGCATTCCGTGCCCCGAAAGGGGGCACCCGGTGCCGCTCGGATGCGCTGGTCAGTGGGCGTGTGAGCGGGTGTGCGAGCGGGCGGGGGCGGCCTCGCGGGCGGCCGGGCGAGGGGTCCCGGGCCGCGCCCGGGGGGCTTCGAGTGACCTCGGCAGGGGCGGTGAGGACCGTACGGGGCGGGGCCGTACGAACGGTCAGAGGGCGGGCCGGGCGGGCGGTCGCCGGGGGCGGGGTGGTCAGGGGCGGGGGGCGCAGCCCAGGACATGGGCCTTGACCAGGGGGCCGATGGCCGGGTCACGGCGCTGGAACGCCTCGACGAGCGCCTGGTGCTCCTCCGCGTACGACTGCTGCACCGTCCCCAGCCAGCGGATCGACAGCGCGGTGAAGACCTCGATGCCCAGCCCCTCCCAGGTGTGCAGCAGCACCGCGTTGTCCGCCGCGCGCACCAGCTCGCGGTGGAAGCCGACGGTGTGGCGCACCTGGCCGGCCGAGTCGCCCGCGCGGTCCGCCGCGTACAGCGCCGTCACATGCGGCTCCAGGGCCGAGCAGTCATCGGCCAGCCGGCCGGCCGCCAGCTCGGCGGCGATCTGCTCCAGCCCCGCCCGTACGGGGTAGCTCTCCTCCAGGTCCGCCGCGGTCAGGTTCCGCACCCGTACGCCCTTGTTCGGCGCGGACTCGATCAGCCGCAGGCTCTCCAGCTCCCGCAGCGCCTCACGGACGGGGGTCTGGGAGACCTGGAGCTCGGTGGCGATGCCCCGCTCCACGATTCTCTCCCCCGGCTTCCAGCGCCCGCTGACGATCCCCTCCACGATGTGGGCGCGGATCTGCTCCCGCAGCGATTGGACGACGGGCGGGGTCATGTGGGGGCTCCTTCAGGGCGGGTACAGCCCACCGATTATCCCCTTCCGGGGGGCGGGCCGGGCGAACGCGAGACGCCCCGCCCGGGGTTTCCCGGGCGGGGCGTCCGCTCACATCATGTGCTGCGGGCCTAGAGGCCCAGCTCCACCTCGAACTCGCCTGCTTCGAGGATCGCCTTGACCGTGGTCAGGTAGCGGGCGGCGTCGGCGCCGTCCACCAGACGGTGGTCGTAGGAGAGCGACAGGTACGTCATGTCACGGACGCCGATGACGGTGCCCTCGGCGGTCTCGATGACCGCCGGACGCTTGACCGTGGCACCGATGCCCAGGATGGCGGCCTGGTTCGGCGGCACGATGACCGTGTCGAACAGCGCACCGCGCGAACCGGTGTTGCTGACCGTGAAGGTCGCGCCCGCGAGGTCGTCGGGGCGGATCTTGTTGGAGCGCACGGCCCCGGCCAGCTCGGCGGTCTTCTTGGCGATGCCGGCGAGGTTCAGATCGCCCGCGCCCTTGATGACCGGCGTCATCAGACCCTTCTCGGAGTCCACGGCGATGCCGATGTTCTCCGAGTCGAAGTACGTGATGGTGCCCTCGTCCTCGTTGATCCGGGCGTTGACGATCGGGTGCGCCTTCAGCGCCTGCGCCGCGGCCTTCACGAAGAACGGCATCGGGGAGAGCTTGACGCCCTCACGGGCGGCGAAGCCGTCCTTGGCCTGGGCGCGCAGCCTCATCAGCTTGGTGATGTCGACCTCGACGACCGTGGTCAGCTGGGCCTGGCCGTGGAGCGCCTTCATCATGTTGTCGCCGATGAGCTTGCGCATCCGGGTCATCTTCACCGTCTGGCCGCGCAGCGGGGAGACCTCCAGGGAGGGCGCCTTCGCGGCGGCGGCCGGGGCGGCGGCGGCCGGAGCGGCCGGAGCGGCCGGTGCCTGCGCGGCGGCCCTGGCGGCCTCCGCGGCGGTGATGACGTCCTGCTTGCGGATGCGGCCACCGACGCCGGTGCCCTTGACCGAGGACAGGTCGACGCTGTTCTCGGCGGCGAGCTTGCGGACCAGCGGGGTGACATAGGCGTCACCGCCGCCGGAGGCCGGGGCGGCCGGAGCCTGCGCGGCGGGCGCCGGAGCCGGAGCGGGCGCCTGCGCGGGGGCCGGGGCGGCCGGGGCCTCCTGCGCGACCTGGGTCGGAGCCGGAGCCGGAGCCGGAGCCGGAGCCTCGGCCTTGGCCGGAGCGGGGGCCGGAGCCTCCTCCTTGGCGGGAGCCTCGGGAGCGGCGGCCGGGGCGGGCGCCTCGGCCCGGGCGGGAGCCTCCTCCTCGGCCGGCGCCGGAGCGGGCTCGGCCGGGGCGGCGGGAGCGGCCGGAGCCGAGCCCGGAGCACCGATCACGGCCAGCTTCGCGCCGACCTCGGCGGTCTCGTCCTCGCCGACCACGATCTCCAGCAGCACACCGGCGACCGGGGCGGGGATCTCGGTGTCGACCTTGTCGGTGGAGACCTCCAGCAGCGGCTCGTCGGCCTCGACCGACTCACCGACCTCCTTCAGCCAGCGGGTGACGGTGCCCTCGGTGACGCTCTCGCCGAGCGCCGGGAGGACCACGTCCGTGCCGCTCGCGCCACCGGCGGGAGCGGCGGGAGCCTCGGACTGGACCGGGGCCGGCTCGGTGGGCGCCTCGGCGGCCGGAGCGGCCTCCTCGGCGGCGGGAGCGGCCGGAGCGGGCTCCTCCGCCGGGGCGGGGGCCGCGGGGGCCTGTGCCTCCTCGGCGGCGGGGGCCGAGGACGCCTCGGACGCGCCCGAGCCGTCGTCGATGATGGCCAGCTCGGCACCGACCTCGACCGTCTCGTCCTCGGCGACCTTGATGGAGGCCAGCACGCCGGAGGCCGGGGCGGGGATCTCGGTGTCGACCTTGTCGGTGGAGACCTCCAGCAGCGGCTCGTCGGCCTCGACGCGCTCGCCCTCGGCCTTCAGCCAGCGGGTGACAGTGCCCTCCGTGACGCTCTCACCGAGCGCCGGAAGGGTTACGGAAACCGACATGGTTTCAGTTGCTCCTAACGATGGGGTCCCCGCTCAAGCGAAGCGCGAGCAGAGGAGAAGTGCGGAAGTGGTCGGGGCGCCCGAGGGGCTCAGTCATGGGCGTGCAGAGGCTTGCCCGCGAGGGCCAGGTGGGCCTCGCCGAGTGCCTCGTTCTGGGTCGGGTGCGCGTGGATGAGCTGCGCGACCTCGGCCGGCAGAGCCTCCCAGTTGTAAATGAGCTGCGCCTCGCCGATCTGCTCGCCCATCCGGTCACCGACCATGTGGACGCCGACCACGGCACCGTCCTTGACCTGGACGAGCTTGATCTCGCCCTGGGTCTTGAGGATCTTGCTCTTGCCGTTGCCGCCGAGGTTGTACTTCAGGACGACGACCTTGTCCGCACCGTAGACCTCCTTGGCCTTCGCCTCGGTGATGCCGACGGACGCGACCTCCGGGTGGCAGTAGGTCACCCGGGGGACACCGTCGTAGTCGACCGGGACGGTGTTCAGACCCGCGAGGCGCTCTGCCACCAGGATGCCCTCCGCGAAGCCGACGTGCGCGAGCTGGAGCGTGGGCACCAGGTCGCCGACGGCGGAGATCGTGGGGACATTGGTCCGCATGTACTCGTCGACCAGGACATAGCCGCGGTCCATCGCGACGCCCTGCTCCTCGTAGCCGAGACCGGCGGAGACCGGGCCGCGGCCCACGGCGACCAGCAGCACCTCTGCCTCGAAGGTCTTGCCGTCGGCGAGGGTGACGCGGACGCCGTCCTGGGTGTACTCGGCCTTCTCGAAGAAGGTGCCCAGGTTGAACTTGATGCCGCGCTTGCGGAAGGCGCGCTCAAGAAGCTTGGAGCTGTTCTCGTCCTCCACCGGGACCAGGTGCTTCAGCCCCTCGATCACGGTGACCTCGGCACCGAAGGACTTCCACGCGGAGGCGAACTCGACACCGATCACGCCGCCGCCCAGCACGATCGCGGACTTCGGTACGCGGTCGAGGCGCAGCGCGTGGTCGGAGGAGATGACGCGGTTGCCGTCGATCTCCAGGCCCGGCAGCGACTTCGGTACGGAGCCGGTGGCGAGCAGAAGGTGACGGCCCTGGACCCGCTGGCCGTTGACATCGACGGAGGTGGGGGAGGACAGCCGGCCCTCGCCCTCGATCACGGTGATCTTGCGGGAGGCGATCAGGCCCTGGAGGCCCTTGTACAGCCCCGCGATCACATCGTCCTTGTACTTGTGCACGGCTGCGACATCGATGCCCTCGAAGGTCGCCCGGACACCGAACTGCTCCGACTCGCGAGCCTGGTCGGCGATCTCGCCGGCGTGCAGCAGAGCCTTGGTGGGGATGCAGCCGTAGTGCAGGCAGGTACCGCCGACCTTGTCCTTCTCGATCAGGGCGACGTCCAGGCCCAGCTGGGCTCCGCGCAGCGCCGCAGCGTAACCGCCGCTACCGCCGCCGAGGATCACTAGGTCGAAAACGGTGCTGGCGTCGTTCGCCACGTCACGTCCTCCATGCATGTGCGCCGGGCGCCGGGCTCCCCTCACCCGGGGGGAACCGGCCGTTCGGCTGGTGTGCGGCCGATGTCTCGTCGGCCCTCTGGTGGGGCCCTGTCCTGCCGAGGACCCATCTTCGCACTTGTTGCGGAAAGACGGGACGCGGGGCCGGTCTCCGCGGGCGTCTGATCCGTCACCCCCGGGGCTCCGTGCCCGGGAAACGTCCCGGAGCGCCGCCCGATTCCGCCGCCGGACCCGTTTCGTCGACAGCGAACGGACCCGGCGGCGCGCCCGGGCGAGGGCCCCGGACCAGGGTACGAGCACGGGCTCCGGGCCAGGGGTACGAGCACGGGCTCCGGGCCAGGGGTACGAGCCCGGGTCCCGGGCAGGAGCCGGGAGCACGCCCCCGTACTCCCGCTCCCGGGCACGGGTGCGGCCCCGGTCCGCGGGACCGGGGCCGCACTGCCGAGCCGTCGTGCCGCCGGGCCGTGGCCGACGGGCCGCGACGCGGAGGGCGGGGCTCAGCCCAGCTCGCCGTCCGCGATCCGCTCCGCCAGCCGCACCAGGGTGCGGACCGAGGAGCCGGTGCCGCCCTTGGGCGTGTAGCCGTACGGCGCGCTCTCGTGGTACGCCGGTCCCGCGATGTCCAGGTGGGCCCAGGTGATGCCCTCACCCACGAACTCCTGGAGGAAGAGGCCCGCCACCAGGCCGCCGCCCATCCGCTCGCCCATGTTCGCCAGGTCGGCGGTGGGGGAGTCCATGCCCTTGCGCAGCTCGGGCGGGAGCGGCATCGGCCAGGACTGCTCGCCGACCTCCTCGGCCGTCTCGTGGACGGCCGTGCGGAAGGCGTCGTCGTTGGACATGACACCGAAGGTGCGGTTGCCCAGCGCCAGCATCATCGCGCCGGTGAGGGTGGCGACGTCCACGATCGCGTCCGGCTTCTCCTCGGACGCCTTCCACAGCGCGTCCGCGAGCACGAGCCGGCCCTCGGCGTCGGTGTTGAGGACCTCGACCGTCTTGCCGCTGTACATCCGCAGCACATCGCCGGGGCGGGTGGCCGAACCGGAGGGCATGTTCTCGGCGAGCGCCAGCCAGCCGGTGACATTGACCGCGAGCCCCAGCCGCGCGGAGGCGATGACGGCGGCGAAGACGGCCGCCGCACCGCTCATGTCGCACTTCATGGTCTCGTTGTGGCCGGCCGGCTTGAGCGAGATGCCGCCCGAGTCGTAGGTGATGCCCTTGCCCACCAGGGCGAGCGTCTTGGCGTCCTTGCCGGCGGTGTAGCTGAGCTTCACCAGGCGCGGCGGGTTCTGCGAGCCCTGGCCGACGCCGACGATGCCGCCGAAGCCGCCCTTGACGAGCGCCTTCTCGTCGAGGATCTGCACCTTGACGCCGTGCTCCTTGGCCGCGCCCGCGGCCAGCGCGGTGAACGTCTCGGGGGTGAGGTCGTTCGGCGGCATGTTGATCAGGTCGCGGGCGCGGTTCAGCTCCTCGGAGACCGCGATGGCGCGCTCGGCGGCGGCCTTGTACGCCTTGTCGCGCGGCTTGGCGCCCAGCAGGGCGACCTCGGCGAGCGGCAGCTTGGGCCCGCCGCTCTTCGCGCTCTTCTTGTCGCCGCCCTGGTAGGCGGTGAAGGAGTACGCCCCCAGAAGGGCGCCCTCGGCGATGGCCTGGGCGTCCTCCGCGGCCTCGATCGGCAGCGCGAAGGCGGCCTTCTTGGAACCGTTGAGCACCCGGGCCGCGGTGCCCGCGGCGCGGCGCAGGGTCTCGGCGCCGTAGGTCTCGTCCTTGCCCGGTACGGTCCCGAGGCCGACGGCCAGGACCACCGGCGACTTGATGCCGGCCGGCGAGGGAAGCTTGGTCACCTCGCCCTCGGAGCCGGTGGCCCCGAGGGTTTCGAGTACGGCGGCGAGCTTTCCGCCGAACGCCTTGTCCACGGCCTCCGCGCCCGGCGTGACCACCGGGCCCTTGGCGCCCTTCGCGACCCCGACGACAAGGGCGTCGGCGCGCAGCGTCGCAGCGCCGGCAGTGCTGAGAGTGAGAGCAGTCACGGTGGTGAAATCTCGCTTCCGTTGAGTTCCAAGGCCTTTGGGGGCCGTTGAGGGGATAGGTCGACACCCCGCCCGGCAAAAGCGTACGCGCGGTCACCTTCGCTGCTCACGGCGGCGGTGGTGCCGGTGCGCGGCACTTCGGCTGTACGGGGGTTCAGGAGCGCGCGCCGGTGCGCGGGTGCCCGGCCGGTCACCCGAGGACCAGCGCGATCAGAGTGACGGTCGCCGCCGTCTCCGCGACGCCGCCGAAGACATCGCCGGTGACCCCGCCGAAGCGGCGGACGCAGTGCCCCAACAGGGCCTGTGCGGCGAGGAGTCCGGCCAGGACCGCGAGGGCCTGGTGGGCGGCGCCCCAGCCGCCGAGGAGGGCGCCCGCGCCCGCGCAGCCGGCGGTGACCGCGGCCGCCGCCGCCAGCGCGAGCGGTACGGGAACGGTCCCCGCGACCGCGGCGCCCAGGCCCTGCGGCCGGGCCGCGGGGACCCCGGCGCGGGAGGCGAGGGTGAGGGCGAGCCGGGCGGTGACGCCGGAGACCACGGCCGCCACCGCGCCGTGCGCCCAGCTCTCGCCGTACAGTTCGGCGACGGCCGCGACCTGCGCGAGCAGGACGAACAGCAGGGTGATCACCCCGAAGGGGCCGATGTCCGACTGCTTCATGATCCGCAGGGCGTCCTCGGCGGGTCTGGCGCTGCCCAGTCCGTCGGCGGTGTCGGCGAGACCGTCCAGATGCAGCCCCCGGGTCAGCGCGGCGGGGACGGCGACGGTCGCCGCGGCCGCGAGGGCGGGACCGGCCCCGAGCAGGGTGAGCAGCCCGCCCGCGCCCGCCGCGAACAGACCCACCACCAGCCCCGCCAGCGGGGCGCAGAGCATCCCGGCGCGGGCCGCGTCCCGGTCCCAGCGGGTGACCCGGACGGGCAGGGCGGTGAGGGTGCCGAAGGCGAAACGTATACCGGTCACCCGCCGAAGCGTAGCCCGCTCCTCCTCTCCCACAAGCGGTAAATTGCGCATACCGCTCGAAGGGGAGCAATCCAAGGGGAGCACCGCATATGGGCCGCTGGTTCCACGACAACATCATCGAGCCGGGGAAGCTGCCCATGCTGCTCGCGCTCGGCTCCTTCGTGCTCACCTTTCTGATCACCCGCACCATCACCCGGCTGATCCGGGCCGGCCGAGGGCCGTTCCGCGACCTCAGCAGCTCCGGCGGGACCCATATCCACCATGTGGTGCCCGGTGTGGTGCTCATGGTGGTCGGCGGCTTCGGCGCGGTCGGCAGCGGACGGTACGGGGTGACCGCCGCCGTCTGCGCGGTCGTCTTCGGGGTCGGGGCGGGGCTGGTGCTCGACGAGTTCGCCCTGATCGTCCATGTCGACGACGTCTACTGGACCGAGCAGGGGCGGCAGAGCGTGGAGGTCGTCGTCCTCGCCACCGCGCTCGCCCTGCTGGTGATCAGCGGGTTCTCGCCGCTCGACGTGGACTCCCTCAGCCCGGGGGAGCGCCAGGACCGGGTCACCTTCGTCGGCACCCTGGTGCTGAACTTCCTCCTCGTGCTGATCACCCTGCTCAAGGGGAAGCCCCGGCTGGCGCTCATCGGCACCCTCGTCCCCTTCGTCGCCGTCCTCGGCGCGCTGCGGCTGGCCCGCCCCGCCTCGCCCTGGGCCCGGCGCTGCTACCGCGACCGCCCGAGGGCCCGCGCCCGGGCGGCCCTGCGCTCCTACCGCCACGACCGCCGCTGGGACGGCCCGCGCCGCAGATTCCAGGACCTGATCGGCGGCACCCCCGGCCCGCCGCCACTTCCCCCGCCCGGCCCGCCGCCCGGCCCGCCTTCCGGTCCCGGTCCCGGTCCCGGTTCCGCGCGGAAGGAGCCCTAGGGTTCCCGGCGGCCCTCCAGATGTCTGCGGTGCAGCCACTTCGGCAGCCCCGGGGCCTCCAGGAAGCCCTCCGCGCGCCCCGCCGCGATCCCGATGCGCAGCAGATCGGCGCTCTTCTCGAAGAGCAGGAACCGGGGCTCCCAGATCGGCCGGTACTTGGCGTTGGCCCGGTACAGCGACTCGATCTGCCACCAGCGGGAGAAGAAGGTCAGCAGCGAGCGCCAGAGCCGCAGCACCGGCCCCGCGCCCAGCCGTGAGCCGCGCTCGAAGACCGAGCGGAACATCGCGAAGTTCAGCGACACCTGGGTGATCCCGAGCGCCTTCGCCCGCTGGAGCAGCTCGATCACCATGAACTCCATCAGACCGTTCCCGGAGTCCCGGTCGCGCCGCATCAGATCGAGCGAGAGGCCCTCCGGGCCCCAGGGCACAAAGCTCAGCACCGCCCGCAACCCGCCCTCGGCGTCGGTGCACTCCAGCATCACGCAGCGGCCGTCGCCGGGGTCGCCGAGCCGCCCCAGCGCCATGGAGAAGCCGCGCTCGGTGGCCCCGTCGCGCCAGTCGTCGGCGCGCCGCAGCAGCACCTCCATCTCCTCGGCCGGGATCTCCTCGTGGCGCCGGACGCGCACCTCGTACCCGGCGCGCCGGACCCGGTTGTACGCCTGCCGGACGGTGCGCATGGCCCGCCCCTCCAGGGTGAAGTCGACGGTCTCCACGATCGCCTCGTCGCCCAGTTCCAGCGCGTCGAGACCGTGCCGGGCGTAGACCGTCCCCGCCTCCTCGCCCGCGCCCATCACGGCGGGAATCCAGCCGTGCCGGCGCGCCTCGCCGAGCCAGGGCTCGATCGCGCCGGGCCACGCCTCCGGGTCGCCGATCGGATCGCCCGATGCCAGGCTCACTCCGCCCACGACCCGGAAGACGACCGCGGCCTTGCCGGTGGGGGACCACACCACGCTCTTCTCCCGGCGCAGCGCGAAGTAGCCCAGCGAGTCGCGCTCGCCGTGCCGGTCGAGCAGGGCGCGCAGCCGCTCCTCGTCCTCCTCGGTGAGCGGGTCGACGGCCCGGCGCGAGCGGAAGGCCGCGTACAGCAGCGCCAGCACCAGCACGGTGGAGGCGGCGTTGATGACGACATCGACCCAGCCGGGGGTGGCGATGCCCGGGAAGTGCCGGTCGTCGGCGGCGAGCGAGACCAGCCGCATCACCCCGTACCGCCAGCGCTCCAGGAAGGTGGAGCCGCTGGTGGCGGTGTTGGTGGCGGTCACCAGCAGGGCCGCGAGGAGCGAGGTGGCCAGCAGCCCGAGGACGGCGACGGTGGCGGCGAGGAGGGGGTTGGAGCGGTCCCCCACCGCGTAGAACTCCCGCCGGCCCAGCAGCAGCGCCAGTACGAAGGCGGCGGTGAGGGCGAGCGAGACCCAGTTCTGAGGGCGCGCCCGGAACTGCGGCTCGACGGCCACGGCGAGGACGAAGACCGCCAGGACCAGCCCGCCGAGGACCAGATTGAGAATCCAGGCGGCCCGCTTGCGGCGGCGCATGGTGATCGCCAGGAAGAGGGTGAAGACCCCGGACGCGAACCCCGCGGTCAGCAGATACGGGGTGAAGAGGGCGTCCTCGTTGTGGCGGCGGACATCCTGCCCGAACGAGACCCAGACGGCGCTGAGGATGTTGAGGAACGCGACCGCCCGCAGATACCAGACGGCGAAGGCCGCCCCGCGCCGGGAGGCCGTGCCCCCGCCCGGGGCGGAACCGGAGCCGCCGGTACTGCCGGTACCGCCGGCGCTGTCGGCACTGCTGGACAAGCGGACCTCTCCCATGAAGAGCGTTGAACGCGAGGAATGCCGCGCGTGCCGCGAAACAGGGCATCGCTCGCCAGGGGAGGCGAGGGTACGGCCACCACCCGGTGCCGGGACCGTACCCGCGCGTCCGTCAGTCCGTGTCGCTCCCCGCCCGCTCCGGGACCACCGGGGTGGCCCCCGGAGTCTCCTCCCGGGCGGTCCCCGCCGCCGGAGCCGGACGCTCCGGCAGCTCGGCGGCGAGCGCCGCCGCGGCCTGGACGAGGGGGAGTGCGAGCAATGCCCCGGTTCCTTCCCCCACAGTGACGCCGTGGTCGAGCAGCGGGTTGAGCGCCATCCGGTCCAGCGCCTTCGCCTGGGCCGGCTCCCCGCTCACCTGACCCGCCAGCCACCAGTCCGGCGCCCGGAACGCCGCCCGCTGCGCGACCAGCGCGCACGCCGCCGAGACCACCCCGTCCAGGATCACCGGCATCCGGCGCACCGCGCTCTGGAGCAGGAACCCGGTCATGGCGGCCAGATCCGCGCCGCCCACCGCCGCCAGCAGCTCCAGCTGGTCGCCCAGGACCGGCCGGGCCCGCCGCAGCGCGTCCCTGACCGCCGCGCACTTGCGCATCCACGCCAGATCGTCGATGCCCGCGCCGCCGCGCCCGGTGACCACCGAGGCGTCCGTCCCGCAGAGCGCCGCGATCAGCACCGCGGCGGAGGTGGTCCCGCCGACGCTCAGATCGCCCAGGACCACCAGATCCGTGCCCGAGTCGGCCTCCTCGTCGGCGATGGCCATCCCGAGCCGGACCGCCCGCTCGGCCTCGTCCGCCGTCAGCGCGTCCTCGACATCGATCCGGCCGCTGCCGTGCCGCACCCGGTGGCGCGTGATCTCCCCGGGCAGCTCCCCGGGGTCGGACGCCAGACCGGCGTCCACCACCCGCAGCGGCACCCGGAACCGGCGGGCCAGCACCGCGACCGGGCTCGCGCCCTCCAGCACGGCCCGCACCAGCAGATGCGCCGAACCGGCCGGGCGGCCGGAGACATCCAGCGACGCCACCCCGTGGTCCCCGGCGAACAGCACCACACGGGGCTGCTCGATGGGCTTCACCGGCACCGCCGCGCGCGCGGCCGACAGCCACTCGCCCAGTTCGTCGAGGCGGCCGAGAGCACCGGGCGGGACGATCAGCCGCTCCCTGCGTTCCTCGGCGTCACGCCGGACACCGCTGTCGGGGCGCTCGATCAGATCGGAGAAGTCATCGAGATTCAGCCTGCTCATTCGCCGAACAGTACCGGGTGCGCGCCGGCTCAGTTCCGGAGCACCAGCGCCTGCCCGGCGACCACCAGCACCACCTGCTCGCACTCCGCCGCGAAGGCCGCGTTGAGCCGGCCCAGCTCATCGCGGAAACGCCGTCCCGACGCGGTCGCCGGGACCACGCCCGACCCCACCTCGTTGGTCACCGCGACGACGGTACGAGGGGTCCGCCGCACCGCGCCGACCAGCTCGGCCACCCGCTCCCGCAGCGCCCGCTCGCCCCCCTCGTACCAGGTCGCGTCCTCCCAGGCGCCCGCCCGGTCCATCGCGTCGGTCAGCCAGAGCGAGAGACAGTCGATCAGGAGCGGCGGGCCGTCGTCGCCGAGCAGCGGCGCCAGGTCGCAGCTCTCGTCGGTACGCCAGGAGGCGGGCCGGCGCTCCCGGTGCAGCCGCACCCGGTCCGCCCACTCCGCGTCCCCCGCGCGCCGGCCGCCCGTGGCCACGTACAGCACATCGGGGAAGGTCTCCAGACGGCGCTCGGCCTCCACCGACTTCCCCGAGCGCGCGCCGCCGGTGACCAGGGTGCGGCGCGGGACGTCCGGTACGGCGTGGTACTCGCCGACGATCAGCGTCGTCCCGTCCGGCACGGCCCGCGCCCCGGCCGCGGAGAGCCTGCGCTCCAGCTCCGGGCCGCCCGGGACGTCGTGGTCCAGATGGACCGCGATGACATCGGTGGTCGCGCCGATGGCGCCGGCGGCGCGCAGCCGGGCGATGGCGTCCGGGCGGCCGGTCACATCGGCGACCACCATCTCGTACGCCGCGAGGCCCTCGGCGAGACCGGCCGGGGCGCCCCCCGGCGGGAGGTACAGCAGCCGGTCGCCCTCGGGGGAGGTCACCTCGTACCCCGTGCCCGGGTGGTCCATGGCCACGGCCCGCACCCGGTGGCCGCTGATCAGGGTCAGCACCCGCCCGTCGGGCACCCGGCCCGGCGCGGGGAGCCCCGCCGGGACATCGACGGCGGGGCCGTCGTGGGGGTGCGTCAACAGCACCTGCCGCACCCCCACGAGCGAGTGGCCGGCCCGCGCGGCGGCGAGCGCGGCCCCCGGGGTGAGGTCGAGCAGCAGCGCCCCGTCCACCAGCAGCGCGGTGGCGGCCCGCGCACGGGGACCGCGGGCGGCGGCACAGACGGCACAGGGGCAGTCGGGCCGGGGGAGGCCGGCGGGGGCGCCGGTGCCGAGCAGAGTCAGTTCCACCCCCTGATCCTCCCGCGTCGGCGCGAGCCGTGCGCGCCCGGCTACGCTGCGGGCAGGACAGAGATCACTTCAGGGCCCTGGAGGCGGACATGGCATGGACGTGGCGGTTCGAGAAGTCCGACGGGACGGAGGTCCGGCCGGCGGTGGAGCCGGAGGAGTTCACCACGCAGGGGGACGCGGAGTCGTGGATCGGTGAGCACTGGAGGGCTCTGAAGGAGGGCGGTGCGGATGCGGTGACCCTCTCCGAGGACACCACGAAGATCTACGGCCCCATGAGCCTCGACGCCCCGGAGTAGCCCTCCCCGGCGCCCGCCCGCCCGGCACGGGGCCCCGCGCCCCGGACCCCGTCCCGAGGGGCCCGCACCCGTGCGGGTCGCCTGTGGCCCGGGGTCCGTCCTCAAACGCCGGACGGGCTGGTTCTTTCAGCCTCTCCGGCGTTTGAGGAGCGGGGGTTCGGGGGCTGGTCTCCGACGGTGGGTCGTAGCGTGACGGGGTCCTGTGGTGCGGGGTCCGTCCTCAAGCGCCGGACGGGCTGGGTTTGCTGGGGTTGCCCGTGGTGCGGGGTCCGTCCTCAAGCGCCGGACGGGCTGGGTTTGCTGGGGTTGCCTGTGGTGCGGGGTCCGTCCTCAAGCGCCGGATGGGCTGGGTTTGCTGGGGTTGCCTGTGGCCCGGGGTTCGTCCTCATGGGCCGGATGGGCTGGTTGTTTCAGCCTCTCCGGCGTTTGAGGAGCGGGGGTTCGGGGGCTGGTCCCCGACCGTGGCCCGCAGGGTGCGGGGGCCACGCGCCGGGGCGGGCGGGTTTGATCGGGGCCCGAGGCCCGGGGGCGTGCTCAGGCGTTGGGCCGGCCGGGTTCGCCCGGTGCGGGGCCCGGGGGTCAGACCTCGCCCAGGGTGACCTCCGCCGTCTTCGACGCCCCGCCACGCGTAAACCCCACCACCACCCTCTCCCCCGGCTCATCCCCCGCCAGCGCCTCCGCCAGCGACGTGATCGACGTGATCTCCACCGACCCCACCTTCCTGATGATGTCCCCCGCCCTCAACCCCCCTTTGTCCGCCGCACCCCCCTTCACCACCTCCACCACCGCCGCCCCCGCCGGCTGGTAGTTGTCGTCCAGCACCGTCCGCGCCGTGATCTCCAGCGCCGCTCTCCCCGAGTCCGTGACCTTCCCCTTCTGGATGATCTGGTCCGCGACCGTCGTCACCATCGACACCGGGATCGCGAACCCGATCCCCGGCGCCGACCCTTCCCCCAGCTCCGGATCGGTCGCCGCCAGTGTCGGGATGCCGATCACCTCGCTGTCCAGGTTCACCAGCGCGCCCCCGCTGTTCCCCGGGTTGATCGCCGCCGAGGTCTGCACCATGTTCCCGATGGTCGCCCCCGTCCCCCCGTTCGTGGCGCTCTCGCTCACCGTGCGGCCGATCCCGGAGACGATGCCCTGGGTCACGCTGCTGGAGAGCCCGAGCGGCGAGCCCATCGCCAGGACGATCTGCCCCACCGCCACCTCGGACGAGTCGCCGAACCGGGCGGCCTTCAGCCCGGCGGGCACCCGTTCCAGCTTGATGACCGCGAGATCCTGCTCCGGGTACGACGAGACCAGCTTCGCGGTCAGCGGCTCCTCCCCGGTCGCCACCGTGACCAGGAAGGACCGCCCCTCGCCCACCACATGGGCGTTGGTGATCACATGGCCCTTGCTGTCGTAGACGATGCCGGACCCCAGGCTGTTCCCGGCCTCGATCTGGACGACCGACGGGAGCACATCCCTGATCACGGTCTCGTAGTCGGTCTGGAGGTCGTTCGCCATCTTGGGGGGCACCGCGCGCGTCGAGTTCTCCGGCTGCCACGCCGCCGCCGGCGGCCGCTCACCGCCCTGGAGAACGCCCGAGCAGCCCCCCACGAGGGCCGCGGCGCAGACCCAGGCGGTCAGCGCCGCCAGCCGCCGCCGGAAGCGGCGGGCAGCGCGGCGCGGCGGGTGCGGACGAGGGGATATATCCATGCCCGGAGTATCCCTTTCGCCCCGATGTGCTGGCATGTCGTACGCCGCCGAACCGGTGACCCCCGCTCACCCGGCGGCGGGGCTCACTCCGGCACCGTCGCCAGGAACTGTGTCGCCGCCAGCTCCCCGTACAGCGGATCTCCGGCCACCAGCTCCGCGTGGGTCCCCACCGCGCGTACCCGCCCCGCGTCCATCACCACGATCCGGTCCGCCAGCGTCACCGTCGACAGCCGGTGCGCCACCACCAGCACCGTCACCTCCCGGGCCACCTCCGTGACCACGTCCCGCAGCGCCAGCTCATTGACCGCGTCGAGCTGCGAGGTCGCCTCGTCGAGCAGCAGCAGCCTCGGCCGCCGCAGCAGCGCCCGCGCTATCGCCACCCGCTGGCGCTCCCCGCCGGACAGCTTGGAGCCCCGGTGGCCCACCACCGTGTCGAGCCCCTCGGGCAGCCGCGCGACCAGGGTGTCGAGCCGCGCCCGGACGAGAACGTCCTGAATCTGCTCGTCCGTGGCCTCCGGCGCCGCGAAGACCAGATTCTCCCGCAGGGTCCCCGCCAGTACCGGGGCGTCCTGCTCGACATAGCCGATGGCGGCGCGCAGCCGCGCGGTCGGCCAGTCGCGCACATCCCTGCCGTCGACGAGGACCCGCCCGCCGGTCGCCTCGTAGAACCGTTCGATCAGCCCGAACACGGTGGTCTTCCCCGCTCCCGAGGGCCCCACGAAGGCGGTCATCCCCGCCCCCGGCACCTCGAAGGAGACCCCGTGATGGACCGGGGGGAGATCGTCCCGGTAGCGGAAGGCCACGTTCTCGAAGACGACGGACGCGGCCCCGGCCGCCACCGGCCCCGCCCCGCCCAGCTCCTCGGTCTCCAGACGCTCCGCCTCCACGATCCGCGCGATGGCCGCCGAGCCCTCCTGGTACTGGGTCGCCGCCTCCACCAGCTTCGACACCGGGTCGATCAGATAGAAGAGGAAGAGCAGGAACGCCACCAGGGTCGAGACCGAGATCGCCCCGGAGGCCACCCGCGCCCCGCCGATGCCGAGCACCGCGAGGAACGACACCTGCACCGCGAGCCCCACCGACGACCACGCCACGGACTCCCACTTGGCGGACCGGACGCCATGGCGCCAGGCCTCCTCGGCCGCCCCGGTCACCGCGGCGGCCTCGCGCTCCTCCGCGCCGGACGCCTTGAGGGTGCGGAAGGCCCCGAAGGCGCGCTCCAGGCCGGTGGATATCTCGCCGACGGCCTCCTGGGCCCGCTGCGCCGCCTTGGCGATCCTCGGCATCACCACTCCGACGGCCCCGCCGACCAGCACGATCACCCCGAGCGTGACCCCGAGCAGCACCAAGTCCATCATGCCCATCAGCACGACGGTGGCGATGGCGGTGAGCCCGCCGGTGGCCGCCGAGACGATCGACTGGGTGGTCACCGCCCGCAGCAGCGTGGTGTCGGAGGTGACCCGGGACATCAGATCGCCCGGCTGGCTCCGCTCCATCTCCGGCAGCCGCAGCCGCAGCAGCCGTCCGATCAGGGTGCGCCGGGCGGCCAGCACCACGGACTCGGCGGTGCGGCCGAGGATGAACCCGCCGAACGCCTCGATCACCGTGCCGCACACCACCAGCGCGGTGAGCGCGATCAGGATCGAGGTGATCGGCTGATCGCCGCCGAGCCGGTCGACCAGCTCCTTGGCCGCCAGCGGCTGGAGCAGTCCGGTGACGGCGCCGATCAGGGTCAGGAAGGCACCGAGAGCGACCAGCCCCCGGTGCGGGCGGAAGTGCCCGTAGAGGGCCCGCCAGGTCTCCCCGGCGGAGAGTCTCACCGGGGGTCTGTCGTTCTCTGTCCGGTTCTCGTTCTCGTTCTTTTCCTTGGTTTCCGCGTTCGTCACTGGGGTGAGGACGCGGAAACCGCCTCGCCGCCTGAGCGGAGGGCGCGGAAAGTTCTACGCGTCCCGCGCGCCGCAGAGATG
This sequence comes from Streptomyces sp. NPDC001985, assembly GCF_040296845.1. Taxonomy (NCBI): domain Bacteria; kingdom Bacillati; phylum Actinomycetota; class Actinomycetes; order Kitasatosporales; family Streptomycetaceae; genus Streptomyces; species Streptomyces sp. NPDC001985. The sequence continues at coordinate 46,679 of NZ_JBEOYB010000036.1, read as the reverse complement.
CAGCAGTGCCGCGATCCCCCGGTACGGATCGGTCCGCCCGGCCCGGTCCTCCGCCGTGAGCTGCCGCCCCAGCGCGTCCCCGGAGCCGGCGCCGGAGCCGGTGGTCTCGGCCGCTCCGGTGGTCCCGGAGCTCCGCCCGGTGAAGACCTGCACGCCGTACCAGGCGTGCAGCGGGGCCGCGATCCCGGCCAGGGTCGCGGTGAGCGCCGCCAGCCGGTCGGCGCGCACGGCACCGCCCCGGCGGTCGGTGGCCCCCTCCGCGTCCAGCGCGGTCAGGGCTCCGTCCCAGTCGCCGGCCAGTCCGGGGCCCAGCGCCAGCGCGTCGGCGTTGCGGACGAGGAGGGAGAGGAGCCCGCGCGGCGCCAGCATGCGGGCGAGCCCGGCCAGCGTCGCGTGCGCGTCCGGCTCCGGCGAGTCCATCAGCACCCGGTGGCAGAGCACCACATCGAAGCTCCCGGGGGTGAAGTGGACCCCGGTCTCCCGGCAGTCGCCCTCGATCAGCCGGACCCGCTCACGGATGCCCTCCGGCTCGGTCGCCAGCGTCTCCCGGGCCCGCCCGAGCAGCCCGGGATCGGACTCCAGACCGGTGACCTCATGGCCCGCGCGGGCCAGCCGCAGCGCCTGGCCGCCCCGGCCCATGCCGACATCCAGCACCCGCAGCCGCTGGCCCACGGGGAAGCGGGCCACGATCTGCTCGTCGAGCTGGCGGGTCAGCAGCTCCCGGCGGATCGCCGAAGGAGTGATCTCCGCCGCTTCGGCCGCAGGGGCGCCCGAGGGCCCGCCGCCGGCCGGGTTCAAGCCCGATGGCCCGTCCGGCGCCGCGTCGGCGACGCCCGTCGGGGCCTCCGTACTCAGGGTCGCTCTCCGCGCTTGACCTGCGGCTTCGGCAGCCGGAGCCGGCGCATCTGGAGGGTGCGCATCAGGGCGTAGGCGACCGCGCCGCGCTTGGGCTCGTCCGGGAAGCGCGTGTTGAGCTGCTTCTTCAGCCGGATGCCCAGACCGATCGAGTCGATGACGATCATCACGATCACACCGAGCCACACCAGCAGCGCGATGTTCTGGAGCTGACCCACCTGGATCATGCTCATGATCAGGATGATCACCGCGAGCGGCAGGAAGAACTCGGCGACGCAGAAGCGGGAGTCGACGAAGTCCCGGGCGAACCTCCGCACCGGGCCCTTGTCCCGCGCCGGGAGGTACCGCTCGTCACCACTGGCGAGCGCCTCCCGCTGCCGGGCCAGGTCCGCCCGGCGCGCCTCCCGCTGGCGGCGCATGGCCGCCTTGCGGTCGAGGGGCTGGGTGGCCGCACGGCGGCGCTGGGTCTGGGCCTCACTCCGCTTGGGCGTGGGGCGGCCCTTCGGGGCCTCGGGGTCGCGGGTCTGCTGGGAGAGGTCGGCCGTCACCTTCTCGGCGGGGACCTTCTCTGTCTTGGCACGGCTACGGAACACAAAGCCCAAGGGTACGGGGTGGGGCGCGGCGACCCAACGCCGGAGGGGAACGATCCGGCAACGCCACGCGTCCTCCACACCGACAGAAGGGGGACGCAAAGGAGACGCAAGGGGGACAGAAGGGGCGAGAAGCAGGCGCCGCCGGGCATTTCCTGAGGGTTCCCTGACAGTCGTCTACTCCTTGCGCCGGATCGGCGGCTGTCCGCAGTCGTCCTTGGGGATGAGCGCATCCGCGTCCGAACAGTGCGGTAATGGATGCAGGGCCCGTACTGTGGGTTCTGTTGGAGTGCTGGAGCGAAGTCCGTCAGAAGGGGGCGCGCGAAGCCCATGAGCGGTGTCATGAAGCGTATGGGGATGATCTTCCGCGCGAAGGCGAACAAGGCCCTTGACCGGGCCGAGGACCCGCGCGAGACCCTCGATTACTCGTACCAGAAGCAGCTGGAGCTGCTCCAGAAGGTACGCAGGGGAGTCGCCGATGTCGCGACCTCCCGCAAGCGCCTGGAGCTCCAGGTGAACCAGTTGCAGGGGCAGTCCACCAAGCTGGAGGACCAGGGCCGCAAGGCGCTCGCCCTCGGCCGGGAGGACCTGGCCCGGGAGGCGCTCTCCCGGCGGGCCGCGCTCCAGCAGCAGATCAGCGATCTGGAGGTGCAGCACCAGACGCTCCAGGGCGAGGAGGAGAAGCTCACCCTGGCGGCCCAGCGCCTTCAGGCCAAGGTCGACGCCTTCCGCACCAAGAAGGAGACGATCAAGGCCACCTACACCGCCGCCCAGGCGCAGACCCGGATCGGGGAGGCCTTCTCCGGCATCTCCGAGGAGATGGGCGATGTGGGCCTGGCGATCCAGCGGGCCGAGGACAAGACCGCCCAGCTCCAGGCCAGGGCCGGCGCGATCGACGAGCTGCTGGCCTCCGGCGCGCTCGACGACCCGTCCGGGATGGCCAAGGACGACATCGCCGCCGAGCTGGACCGCATCTCCGGCGGTTCGGATGTGGAGCTGGAGCTCCAGCGGATGAAGGCCGAGCTGGCCGGCGGCGGCAGCGCCTCGCAGCAGGCCATCGAGGGCGGCGGCGCCGCCGGGCAGGACGCCTCCCGGCAGCAGCAGGGCAGCCGGCCCAATTTCGACAAGCCGTAATCGCCGGCGTCCGTCACTCTGGCATCAGGCGCCCGGACGGCCGGACACTCCGGCACCCGGGCCCTCGGGCAGTTTCGACAAGCAGGACAAGCAGTAGGGACTCGTCATGATCGTACGGATCATGGGGGAGGGTCAGGTGAGGCTGGCCGATCGCCACCTCGCCGAACTGAACAGGCTCGACGACGAGCTGCTGGCCGAGATGGAGCGGGGGGACGGTCCGGGATTCCGCCGGACCCTCACCGCGCTCCTGGACACCGTCCACACACTCGGCGAGCCGCTCCCGGACGACGCCCTGGAACCGTCCGAGCTGATCCTCCCGGCGCCCGACGCGACGCTGGAGGACGTACGGACCATGCTCGGCGACGAGGGCCTGATCCCGGGCCTGCCGGGCTGACCGGCCCCGTCGGCCCCGTACCCCCTGCGCACCCCTCCGCACCGGGCGCGGCCATCCGCGCCCCGAGAGCGGCACCGCACTCCCGCACCCACCCGGGCCGCACCCGAGGTCCGCACCGGCCGCACCCGGCCCGGGCCCCGGGAGGCCCCGGGCCCCCGGGCCGCGCACCGCCGGACGCCCCCACCGCGACACGCCGTACTCTTGCCCGACGTGACCTCACTCGCCACCGGATTCGCCCGCGCTCAGAGCTGGGTCCGCGCGCACCCGCTGGCCCTCGACGGCGCGCTCGCCGGCTTCTCGCTCATCGCCATGGTCATCGGCTCCTTCGCCGTGAACGGGGTGCACGGGCCGGAGTTCGGCACCCGCACCCCCGCCGCGCGCAGTGTGGCCCTGATGGTGCTGGTCGCCGCCGCCCTGGTGCCGCGCCGCCGCAACCCGATGGGCGTCCTCGTCTTCACCAGCCTGCTCTCCGTCGTCGAACTGGGCTTCGGCGATCCCTCGGCCCCGGTCGCCATGTGTGCCGTGATCGCCCTCTACACCGTGGCCTCCCGCACCGACCGCCCCACCACCTGGCGGGTCGGACTCCTCACCATGACCGGGCTGACCGGCACCGCGATGTTCTTCGGCTCCACCCCCTGGTACACCCAGGAGAACCTGGGGATCTTCGCCTGGACCGGGATGGCCGCGGCGGCCGGGGACGCCGTCCGCAGCCGCCGGGCCTTCGTCGACGCCATCAGGGAGCGCGCCGAACGCGCCGAGCGCACCCGCGAGGAGGAGGCCCGCCGCCGGGTCGCCGAGGAGCGGCTCCGCATAGCCCGCGACCTCCACGATGTCGTCGCCCACCACATCGCCCTCGTCAATGTGCAGGCGGGTGTCGCGGCCCATGTCATGGACAAGCGGCCCGACCAGGCCAAGGAGGCCCTCGCCCATGTCCGCGAGGCCAGCCGCTCGGCCCTCAACGAACTCCGCGCCACCGTCGGCCTGCTGAGGCAGTCCGGCGACCCGGAGGCCCCCACCGAGCCCGCCCCCGGCCTCGGGGTGCTCGATGAACTCGTCACCACCTTCCGGCAGGCCGGACTGCCCGTGGAGGTGGCCCGCGCCGACGACGGCGTGCGCCCGCCGGCGGCCGTCGACCTCGCCGCGTACCGGATCATCCAGGAGGCCCTCACCAATGTGCAGAAGCACGCGGGCCGGGAGGCCAGGGCCGAGGTCAGCGTGATTCGTGTGGGCCGCACCCTGGAGGTCACCGTCCTCGACAACGGCGCCACCGCCGGCACCACCGGCGGACCGCCCCCCGCCGACGAGGAGCCCGAGGGCCGGCACGGCCTCGTCGGGATGCGCGAGCGGGTCAGCGCCCTCGGCGGCCGGCTCAGCGCGGGCCCCCGATACGGAGGCGGCTTCCGGGTGCAGGCGATACTGCCACTCACCGCACGCACGGGGGAGGACGCATGACGATCAGGGTGCTGCTCGCCGACGACCAGACGCTGCTCCGCAGCGCGTTCCGGATTCTGGTGGACTCGGAACCCGACATGGAGGTCGTCGGGGAGGCCGCCGACGGCGCGGAGGCCGTCGATCTGGCGCGCTCCGAGCGGGCCGATGTCGTGCTCATGGACATCCGGATGCCCGGCCTCGACGGACTCGCCGCCACCCGGCTGATCAGCGCCGACCCCGGGCTCTCCGGGGTGCGCGTGGTCATGCTGACCACCTTCGAGGTGGACGAGTACGTCGTCCAGTCGCTGCGCGCCGGCGCCTCCGGCTTCCTCGGCAAGGGCGCCGAACCCGAGGAGCTGCTCAACGCCATCCGGATCGCCGCCGCCGGTGAGGCCCTGCTCTCCCCGGCCGCGACCAAGGGCCTGATCGCCCGGTTCCTCGCCCAGGGCGGCGGCACCGACGACACCGAGGAGACCGCCGCCCACTCCCAGCGGCTCCAGGCGCTGACCGTGCGCGAGCGCGAGGTGCTCGTCCTGGTCGCCGGCGGCCACTCCAACGACGAGATCGCCGAACGCCTCCAGGTCAGCCCGCTCACCGTCAAGACTCATGTGAACCGGGCGATGGCCAAGGTGGGCGCCCGGGACCGCGCCCAACTCGTCGTCATCGCCTACGAGTCCGGTCTGGTACGCCCACGAGTGGAGTGAGGACCACCCGCCCGTACTGCGCCTGCGGTATGGACGGCATAAGGAAACGGGACCTGGGGCCGACGGGGGAGCCCTTCTCATGGCTGATCGTATGAATGCGGGCCTCTGACTCTGCCCGCTCTGCCTGCCGCGCAAGCCACAGAAGAGAGACCTCATGTCCTGGCTGTCCAGATTCAGCCTCGCGCAACGCGCCCTCGTCGGGCTGATATCGATCGTGGCGCTCGTCTTCGGCGCCATCGCCATCCCTCAGCTCAAGCAGCAGCTGCTGCCCACCATCGAACTCCCGATGGTGTCCGTGCTCGCCCCCTATGAGGGCGCGTCTCCCGATGTGGTCGAGAAGCAGGTCGTCGAACCCCTGGAAAGCTCCCTGGAGGCCGTCGACGGCATCAAGGGGATCACCTCCACGGCGAGCGAGGGCAACGCCGTGATCATGGCCGGCTTCGACTACGGCGAGGGCACCAAGCAGCTCGTCGCCGATGTCCAGCAGGCCGTCAACCGTGCCCGCGCCCAGCTCCCCGAGAGCGTCGACCCGCAGGTCATCGCCGGTTCGACGGACGACATCCCCACCGTCGTCCTCGCCGTCACCTCCGACCAGGACCCCCAGGCCCTCGCCGAGCAGCTGGAGCGCACCGTCGTCCCCGCCCTGGAGGACATCGACGGTGTCGCCCAGGTCTCCATCGACGGCGTCCAGGACCTCCAGGTCTCCGTCACCCCCGACGGCGCCGCCCTCGCCAAGGCCGGTCTGACCACCGCCGTCCTCGCCGAGGCGCTGCGCGCGGGCGGCGCGACCGTACCCGCCGGCTCCTTCAGCGAGGACGGCAAGAGCCGCACCGTCCAGGTCGGCGGCGGCTTCACCGGGCTGCGGCAGATCGAGGAGGTGCGGCTGACCCCCGCGCCGCCCGCCAAGGGCAAGCCGGTCCGCCTCGGCGACGTCGCCGAGGTGAAGCAGACCCCGGCCGCCGCGGTCTCGCTCACCCGCACCAACGGCAAGCCGAGCCTCGCCGTCCTCGCCACCATGGACAACAACGGCAGCGCCGTCGCGATCTCCGAGGCCGTCGAGGAGAAACTGCCCGGGCTGCGCAAGGACCTGGGCTCCGGCGCCGATGTCACCGTCGTCTCCGACCAGGGGCCCGCGGTCTCCAAGTCGATCTCCGGTCTGACCACCGAGGGCGCCCTCGGGCTGCTCTTCGCGGTCATCGTCATCCTGGTCTTCCTCGCGTCCCTGCGCTCGACCCTGGTCACCGCGGTCTCCATCCCGCTCTCCGTGGTCCTCGCGCTGATCGTGCTCTGGACCCGCGACCTCTCGCTCAACATGCTCACCCTGGGCGCCCTCACCATCGCCATCGGCCGGGTCGTCGACGACTCGATCGTGGTCCTGGAGAACATCAAGCGCCACCTCGGCTACGGCGAGGAGCGGCAGAGCGCGATCATCACCGCGGTCAAGGAGGTCGCCGGGGCGGTCACCGCCTCCACCCTGACCACCGTCGCCGTCTTCCTCCCGATCGGTCTCTCCGGGGGCATGGTCGGCGAGCTGTTCGGCTCGTTCTCGCTCACCGTCACCGCCGCGCTGCTCGCCTCGCTGCTGGTCTCGCTGACCGTCGTACCGGTGCTGTCGTTCTGGTTCCTGCGCGCGCCCAAGGACGTCCGCGGCCTGGACCCGGACGAGGCGCGCCGCGTCGCCGAGGAGAAGGAGGGCCGGAGCCGGCTCCAGCGGGCCTATGTCCCGGTGCTGCGGTTCGCGACCCGCCGCCGGATCACCAGTGTGGTCCTCGCCGTCGTCGTCCTCCTCGGCACCTTCGGCATGGCCTCGCTGCTCAAGACCAACTTCTTCGACCAGGGCGAGCAGGAGGTGATGTCCATCAAGCAGGAGCTGCCCCCCGGCACCGCGCTGGACGCCGCCGACGCCGCCGCGCAGAAGGTCGAGCGGGTCCTCAAGGGGATCGACGAGATCAAGGACTACCAGGTCACCGTCGGCTCCTCCGGGTTCATGGCGGCCTTCGGCGGGGGTACGGGAGCCAATCAGGCCTCGTACCAGATGACGCTGAGGGACGCGGGCGACTACGAGCGCGTCCGCGACCGCGTCGACGCGGAGCTGGCGAAGCTCGACGGCGTCGGCGACACCACCATCGCCGCCGGGGACGGCTTCGCCAGCCAGGACCTGAGCGTGGTGGTGAAGGCCGCCGACCCGGCGACGCTGAAGGAGGCGTCCGAGGCGGTGCGCGAGGAGGTCGCCGGGCTCGACGACGTCACCGACGTCCAGAGCGACCTGGCGCAGAGCGTCCCCAGGATCTCGGTCACCGGGAACGCCCGTGCCGCCGAGGCCGGGTTCAACGAGACCACCCTCGGCATGGCCGTCGGCCAGGCGGTCCGGGGCACCCCGGCCGGCAAGGCGATCCTCGACAGCACCGAGCGCGATGTCGTCATCACCTCGGCGAAGCCCGCCAAGACCCTCGCGGAACTGCGGGAGCTGCCGCTCGGACCGGTGAAGCTGGGACAGATCGCCGAGGTCGAGCTGGTCCCGGGGCCGGTCTCCATGACCCGCATCGACGGGGCCAGGGCCGCGACGGTCACCGCCAAGCCGACCGGGGACAACACCGGCGCGGTCAGCACCGCGCTCCAGTCGAAGCTGAAGTCCCTGGATCTGCCGGAGGGCGCCACGGCCTCCATCGGCGGGGTCTCCGAGGACCAGGACGAGGCCTTCGCCTCGCTCGGCCTGGCGATGCTCGCGGCCATCGCGATCGTCTTCATGCTGCTGGTCGCGACCTTCCGCTCGCTGGTGCAGCCGCTGATCCTGCTGGTCTCCGTCCCGTTCGCGGCGACCGGGGCGATCGGCCTGCTGGTCGTGACCGGTACGCCGATGGGGGTGCCCGCCATGATCGGCATGCTGATGCTGATCGGCATCGTCGTCACCAACGCGATTGTGCTGATCGACCTGATCAACCAGTACCGGGCTCAGGGGTACGGGGTCGTCGAGGCGGTCGTCGAGGGCGGGCGGCACCGGCTGCGCCCGATCCTGATGACGGCCCTGGCGACGGTCTTCGCGCTGCTGCCGATGGCGCTGGGGGTCACCGGGGAGGGCGGGTTCATCGCGAAGCCGCTGGCGGTGGTGGTGATCGGCGGGCTGATCAGTTCGACGCTGCTCACGCTGCTGCTGGTGCCGACGCTGTACGCGATGGTGGAGCTTCGCAAGGAGCGGCGGGCGGCGAGGAGGGCGGCGAAGCGCTCGCCGGACCCGCTGTCCCCGGACACCCCCCAGCCAACCCCCGCGAACGCCTGACCCAGCCCCGGCGGGGCTGCCCCCCCTTCGGCCCCGCCGGCCCCCGGCCACCCCCGCCTCTGCGGCGAGCTGAGCCGCGCCACTCCAGCCTCTGCGGCGAGCTGAGGCTCACCCTCCGGCCTCTCCGGCGAGCTGAGCCGCGCCCATTCAGCCTCTCCGGCGTTTGAGGAGCGGGGGTTCGGGGGCTGGTCCCCGACGGTGGCCCGCACCGTGCGGGTGTCCTGTGGCACAGGGTCCGTCCTCAAACGCCGGACGGGCTGTGAGGGTGCCGGAGGCCCGGGAGTGTCGGACAGGCCCGGGGATACCGGACAAGGCCAGGGTGTCGGACAGGCCCGGGGGTGCCGGACCGGTTCCGGGATGTCGGGCGAGGGGACGGAGTCCCGTGGGGAACCTCGTGGTGAGGGCGTGCTCACGGGGTGGACGAGGCGGGCACCACAGGGTGGGACGCCCTGTGCGCGAAGGCCGCGCACACAACGGCCACCGCCGCACACACCCCCATCACCCCAAACAACCTCCCCACCTCATCCCCCACCACCGGCGCCACCCCCGCCCCCACCCCACTCTGCACCGTCCCCAGCACCGCCGACCCCACCCCCGCCGCCCCCGGCACCCTCCCGATCGCGAGCGCCGCCGCGTTCGACAGCGCGAGCCCCACCCCCAGGCACATCACCGCCACCAGCGGCAGACACACCACCACCGTCAGCCCCCCGACCAGCGTCACCCCCAGCAGCCCCGCACACGCCGAGAGCACCGCGAGCAGCCCCGTGCGCAGCAGCCGCTCCGGCCCCACCCGCTCCACCAGCCGGGCGCTCACCACCCCGCCGGCCGCCGCCATGACGGCGCCCGCGCTGAAGGCCGCGGACGATGCCCGGACGCTGAGCCCCAGCTCGTTCTGGAGCAGGAACGGCGACCCGGATATGTAGCAGAACAGCGCCCCGAAGCCGAAGGAGAAGGCCAGCGTGTACCCGGTGTAGGCGCGGTCCCCCACCACCTCCCGGATCGACGCCGCCAGCTCCCGCACACCCCCGCCGACGCGCCGCTCCGGCGGCAGGCTCTCCGGTACGAAGAGGGCGACCGCCGCCGCGACGGCCGCCGCCACCCCGCCCAGCACCCAGAAGACCCCGCGCCACCCGAGCGCCTCGATCACCGCCCCGCCCACCAGCGGCCCCACGATCGGGGCGATGGTGCTCAGCGTCATCAGCAGCGCCAGCAGCCGGGCGGCGGCGGCCCCGCGCGCCACATCCGCGACCACCGCGCGCCCGATGACCACCCCCGCCGCCCCGCTGAACCCCGCGACGAAGCGCGCGGCCACCAGCCACCCCAGCGACGGCGCCACCGCGCAGAGCGCGGTCGCCACCGCGCACACCACCGCCCCCGCGAGCAGCGGCCCCCGCCGCCCGTATCGGTCGGAGAGCGGCCCGAACACCAGATGCCCGACCGTCATCCCGACCAGGAAGGCCGTCAGGGTGAGCTGCACCCCGGAGGCGTCCGTGCCCAGTTCCCCGGCCATCCGGGGGAAGGCGGGCAGATACATGTCGGTCGACAGCGGACCGACCACACAGAGCAGCGCGAGCGCGCCGGTGAGCGAGCGCATGACGGAGTGAACCCCCACGGGGAAGGAGACAGTGATGTGTCCGCGGAAGAAGCGGAACCAGATCGTCCGGGCCGTGTCCGGCGCCGGGGGCGGAGCAGGGCGGCCATGGCCCTGCTCAGAACGCCCGGGGCGGAGCTGTTCGCGACACGCTTCCCGTGCCGCGCCGCGGACCCGTCGCACGGCACGCTAGCGGCGGCCCGGCGGAAAACCAAGAGGCGCCCCGGCCGTCGACAGCGACGGCCGGGGCGCCCGGGGACGCGGCGGCAGGGCTACGGCAGCGCGAGCATCCGCTCCAGGGCCAGCTTGGCGAAGCTCTCCGTCTCCGGGTCGACCTCGATCCGGTTGACCAGCGTCCCCGCCGCGAGCGACTCCAGCGTCCACACCAGATGCGGCAGGTCGATCCGGTTCATGGTCGAGCAGAAGCAGACCGTCCGGTCGAGAAAGACGATCTCCTTGTCGGGGTGGGCGAGCGCGAGCCGCCGGACCAGGTTCAGCTCGGTGCCGATCGCCCACTTGGACCCGGCCGGAGCCGCGTCCAGGGCCTTGATGATGTACTCCGTGGAACCGACCTGGTCCGCCGCCGCCACGACCTCGTGCTTGCACTCCGGGTGCACCAGCACCCGCACCCCCGGAATCCGGGCGCGCACATCCTCCACCGACTCCAGCGAGAACCGGCCGTGCACCGAGCAGTGGCCGCGCCAGAGAATCATCTTCGCCGCGCGCAACTGCTCCACCGTCAGCCCGCCGTTCGGCTTGTGCGGGTTGTAGAGGACGCAGTCGTCCAGGGACAGACCCATGTCCCGGACGGCGGTGTTGCGCCCCAGGTGCTGGTCGGGCAGGAAGAGCACCTTCTCGCCCTGCTCGAAGGCCCAGTCCAGGGCCCGCTTGGCGTTCGACGAGGTGCAGATCGTGCCGCCGTGCTTACCGGTGAACGCCTTGATGTCCGCCGAGGAGTTCATGTACGACACGGGCACGACCTGCTCGGCTATGCCGGCCTCGGTCAGCGTGTCCCAGCACTCCGCGACCTGCTCGGCCGTCGCCATGTCCGCCATGGAGCAGCCGGCGGCGAGATCCGGCAGCACGACCTTCTGGTCGTCCGAGGTCAGGATGTCCGCGGACTCCGCCATGAAGTGCACACCGCAGAAGACGATGTACTCGGCCTCGGGCCGCGCCGCCGCGTCCCGCGCCAGCTTGAAGGAGTCGCCCGTGACATCGGCGAACTGGATGACCTCGTCACGCTGGTAGTGGTGGCCCAGGACGAAGACCCTGCTGCCGAGCTTCTCCTTGGCCGCGCGGGCCCGCTCCACCAGATCCGGGTCCGAGGGGGAGGGCAGATCGCCGGGGCACTCCACTCCGCGCTCGCTCCTCGGGTCGGCCTCCCGGCCGAGCAACAGCAGGGCGAGTGGCGTCGGCTGTACATCGAGCACGTCCTGCGACTCCGTACGGGGCTGGGCGGTGGTCACGACACACACCCTTTCTCTGTTCTGCTGGGCCTTTTCGTCTATTTGACGTTATCTATCATAACCGCTTCACGTCACTTTGACGATGGCCATAGCGTCGATGTGACGCACCCCTGGGCGTCGCGCCATGTCCCCCCACGGGCGCGGTGTGCGAGCATGAAAGGGAAAGAACACCAACGGCCCGGAATGAATCCGCGGCCCCGCCGGTTGCAATCGTCGGCAAGCAGTCTCCGTACTTCCCCTGCCTCGCTGGGGAGACCCCATCCCGGGAGTGATGAAGCACATGTCCGTATCGGACGAGACCACCACCGTGAGCGACGGCATCCTCCTGTCCGACGCCGCCGCGGCCAAGGTCAAGGGCCTGCTCGACCAGGAAGGCCGCGACGATCTGGCGCTGCGCGTCGCCGTCCAGCCCGGCGGCTGCTCCGGCCTGCGCTACCAGCTGTTCTTCGACGAGCGGTCGCTCGACGGCGATGTCGTCAAGGACTTCGACGGCGTCAAGGTCGTCACCGACCGGATGAGCGCCCCTTACCTGGGCGGCGCCTCGATCGACTTTGTCGACACCATCGAGAAGCAGGGCTTCACCATCGACAACCCGAACGCCACGGGCTCCTGCGCCTGTGGTGACTCCTTCAGCTAGAGCAGCCCTCGGCACCGCGCCGAGGCGACGACGCGGAGGCGGCGGTCCCGACCGGGACCGCCGCCTCCGTGCTTCCTGTGCTTCCTGTGCTTCCCGGGTTTCCTGTGCTTCGCGCGCTCAGCCGGCCGACCGGCCGACGGCCCTCCCGGACTCCGCGTCCACGACCTCCCGGTCGCCCAGCGGCCGTTCCAGCGTCACCGTCTCCCTCAGCTCCTTCGCCACCGCGATGCAGACCTCGTCCGGCTCCGGCTCCGGCGGAACGATCCGTACCGCCACCCGGTCGGCGCTCTCCTCCGCCTCGGCGCCGTACTCACCGCACACCCCGCCCCAGAACGTGACGGTCAGCGACCGGCCCTCCGTGCTGTACGACTCGATCGAGGCGCCGCCCGACTCCGCCGGCGGCACCGTGGGCTCCCGCAGCAGGGACGGCTCCACCGCGGGCTCCGCCACCGTGTACCCGTCCCGGCCCCCGCCCGGCTCCGCCCGGAACATCCAGGACGGCACCAGGGTCGCCCGCCCGTCCGCGTACTGCGCCGAGAGCCCGAACCAGGCGCCGGTGACCGGGATCTCCTTCGGCTCGGCGGGCGCGGCCGGGGCGCCCCCGGTGCCGCACGGGTCCTCCGCCGGCCTGGCGCCCCGCTGCTCGCCCTCCAGCGGCACCGCCGAGGCACAGGCCGCCGGGCCGCAGGGGACATCGCGCTGCGGGAGCCTGCCCGCGCAGCCGGAGAGCGAGGCGCCGGAGTTCCCGCCGCTCCGCGCGTTCAGCCGCTCCAGCGTCCCGCCGGCGGAGTGCACCGGGTACTCCTCGCCCTTCACCGGAGCCTTCAGCTGCCCCACCCCCCGGACCACCCGGCCGTCGGGGCCGATCTGGAGATCCGTCGCCCAGCCGTACGTCGGCAGCCCGCCGATCACGGGATCGGCGTTCACCACCCGTACCGACCCGATCGTCTGCGCGGCGCCGAGCCGGGCCCCGCTCTGGCCGACGGCCCTCAGCACGGGCTCCGCCGCCCTCCTCGCGGCCCGCTCGTCCACCGCCCGGCCGTTCCCGGACTCCGCGGCCGGCGGGGGACAGGGCTTGCCCTTGGAGCAGTTGTGGCCGCGGGGGGCGCGTTCGTACGTCCAGCTGCCCGGCGCGGCGGTCTCCACCCGCAGCACCGGCTCGGAGCCGTCGCCGACGGGGCCGACCGTCCACTGCCCCCCGCTCCCGGCGGGGGCGCCCGCCATGCCGAGCGCCTCGGCGAGCCGGGCCACCTCGGCCCGGGAGACCGTACCCGCGGCACGGTGGACCGGGGCCCGGTCCGGGCCGTCCGGCAGTTCGCCCCGGGCCCGGTAGACCACCCCGCCCGCGGGGGACGGGGTACTCGGCGCGATCCCGCCCGTCCCCCGGTCCCCGGGGGAGGAGGAGGGCGGGGGCGCCGGTACGGCGGCCGTGCCGCTCTTCGCGTCCGACGCGCCGCCGCTCGTCCCGCCGGTGCCGCTGCCGGCGGCCGGTCCGGCCGTCGCGAGCCAGACGCCGCCGCCTCCCGCGATCAGCACCACCGCCGCCACGGCGGCGATGAGGGGGGCACGCCTGCGGGGTGGACCGTCGTCGTGGGTGGTGCTCTCCGTACCGCTCACCGCATCGCTCCTCGTCTCCCGTCCCCGCGGGCCCGGGGGTGTGTATGGGACGGGGCACGGCGGCGCACGGTTCCCCGGGCGCCGCCGCCCGGGGGAGACGACCGGCAGATTCCTGTCAGTCGCCGTACTCGGACATGGCGTCGACCAGCCGCGCCGAGGCCGCCGGGACGACTACACCATGGATGTGCGAGGGAGGCACGGGGGCGGGCAGCGCCACGGCCGGAACCACCCAATGTGGTGCCATGCGGACGCAGTCACCCCGGAGCTGCGCCAGGGTGGGATCGGGCTCGTGCGCGGTGCCGGGGACGGGGAGCTCTGTCATACCCGCACCGTACGCAGCGGAAGTCAGGGTAAAAAAGACCTACTATCGGGTAGTTTCGTACCATCGGCTGATCCACTCGGAACCGGGTAGCGTTAGGCGTCATCCACACCCCTCCACAGGAGCGCATCGCCGTGCGAATCGCAGTCACCGGCTCCATCGCAACCGACCACCTCATGACCTTCCCGGGACGTTTCGCCGATCAGTTGGTCGCCGACCAACTGCACACCGTATCCCTCTCCTTCCTGGTCGACGGCCTCAATGTGCGCAGGGGCGGTGTCGCGGCGAACATCTGCTTCGGCATGGGCCAGCTGGGCACCGAGCCCATCCTCGTGGGCGCGGCCGGGGCGGACTTCGACGAGTACCGCGCCTGGCTCGACCGCCACGGTGTGGACACCGAGTCCGTAAGGATCTCCGAGGTCCTGCACACCGCCCGTTTCGTCTGCACCACCGACGCCGACCACAACCAGATCGGCTCCTTCTACACGGGAGCGATGAGCGAGGCCCGGCTGATCGAGCTGCACTCGGTGGCCGAGCGGGTCGACGGGCTCGACCTGGTCCTGATCGGCGCGGACGACCCCGAGGCGATGCTCCGCCACACGGAGGAGTGCCGCTCGCGCGGGATTCCGTTCGCCGCGGACTTCTCGCAGCAGATCGCCCGGATGAAGGGGGACGAGATCCGCATACTGCTGGACGGTGCCACCTATCTCTTCTCCAACGAGTACGAGAAGGGGCTGATCGAGTCCAAGACCGGCTGGACCGACGAGGAGATCCTCTCCCGGGTGGGCCACCGGGTCACCACGCTCGGCTCGCGCGGAGTCCGCATCGAGCGCGCCGGCGCGGACCCGATCGAGGTGGGCTGCCCGGAGGAGGACGCGAAGGTCGACCCGACCGGGGTCGGGGACGCCTTCCGGGCGGGGTTCCTGTCGGGGCTGTCGTGGGGGGTGGGGCATGAGAGGGCGGCGCAGGTGGGGTGCATGTTGGCGACGCTGGTGATTGAGACTCTCGGCACCCAGGAGTACACGCTGCGCCGGGCCCACTTCATGGACCGCTTCAAGAAGGCGTACGGCCATGAGGCCGGAGCCGAGGTCCAGACCCACCTCCTCTGACGGCACGCCCCCTCGGTACGGTCACCCCGCCCCGAGGGGGCACTCACCCACCCCGCCGCGCACCCCTCCTCCCGGAGCCCCCTCCCTCTTCGCCGCGTGAGCCGCACCACTCCACCCTCTCCGGCGACCCGAGGCACACATTCCAGCCCCTCCGGCGACCGAGCCGCGCCACCTCAGCCCCGCTGGCGAGCTGCACCACCCCAGCCCCGCTGGCGAGCTGCACCACCCAAGCCCCTCTGGCGACCTGAGCAACCCAAGCCCCTCCGGCGTTTGAGGAGCGGGGGTTCGGGGGCTGGCCCCCGACCGTGGCCCGCACCGTGCGGGGTCCTGTGGCACAGGGTCCGTCCTCAATCGCCGGACGGGCTGGGGGTGCCGGACCCGCTGGGTTTGCTCGGGCCACCCGTGGTGCGGGGTCCGTCCTCAATCGCCGGACGGGCTGGGGGTGCCGGGCGGACTGGGGGTGCCGGGCGGACTGGGGGTGCCGGATGGGCTGGGGGGCCGACGGGCCGAAGGCGCTCGGGGCGCCCCCGGGGCAGGGTGGCTAGTGGAGGCGGCGGACGCGGTAGGCGGTGCCACGGGGGCGCGGGGACTCCCCCAGGTACTCATGGCCCCGCATCCCGCACCACGCGGGAACATCCAGCCGCGCCGCCACATCATCCGCCACCACCGTCACCACCCCCCCCACCCGCACCCTCCCCATCACCTTCGCCAACTCGATCACCGGAATCGGACACCGCTTCCCCACCGCGTCCACCACCACCCCCTCTTCCTCCGCCCCGCCCTCCGTACCCCCCGGCGCCCCGATCCGCTCCCGCACCGCCCCCACCACCCCGGGCAGCACCGACAGAAACCGCTCCACCTCCGCCTCCGGGGTGCCGAGCGGCAGCGACACCCGGACATTCCCCTCGCTCAGCACCCCCATCGCCCGCAGCACATGGCTCGGCATCAGCGTGCTCGACGTACAGGACGAGCCCGACGAGACCGAGAACCCCTCCCGGTCCAGCCCGTGCAGAAGCGCCTCCCCGTCGACGTACAGACAGGAGAAGGTGACGACATGGGGGAGCCGGTCCACCGGATCACCCACCACCTCCACATCGGGCACCAGCTCCGGCACCCGGGCGCGCATCCGGTCCACCAGGCCCCGCAGCCGTACCGCCTCGTCGGCCGCCTCCGACCGCACCGCCCGCAGGGACGCCGCCGCCGCCACGATCGCCGGCAGATTCCCGAACCCGGGGGAGCGGCCCGACTCGCGCTCGTCCACCGGGCCCCGCGGCGCGAACCGCACCCCCTTGCGGACCACCAGCAGCCCCACCCCCGCCGGCCCGCCCCACTTGTGCGCGCTCGCGGTGAGCAGCGACCAGTCGCCCGCCACCGGGCCCCACCCCAGCGACTGGGCCGCGTCCACCAGCAGCGGCACCCCCGCCGCCCGGCAGACCCCGGCCACCTCCGCCACCGGCTGCTCCGTGCCGACCTCGTGGTTGGCGGACTGGAGACACGCCAGCGCGGTGTCCTCCCGCACCGCCTCCGCGAAGGCCGGCACCGACACCCGGCCGGAGCGCTCCACCGGCACCTCGGCGGCGTCCTCGCCCGCCGCGTGCAGCACCGACGAGTGCTCCACCGCCGAGACCACCACCCGCCGCCCGGCCCGCCGCCGTCCCGCCCGCGCGCCCGCGACCCCCTGATGCACCGCATGGGTCCCGGAGGGGGTGAAGACCAGCTCGTCGGGGCGGCACCCCACCGCGTCGGCCGCCGCCTCCCGGGCGGCGTCCAGGAGCAGCCGGGCCCGCCGCCCCTCCCGGTAGAGCCTGGCGGGGTCGGCCCACCCCTCGTCCAGCGAGGCGGCGAGCGCCTGCCGGGCGACGGGGTGCAGGGGAGCGGAGGAGGCGGCATCGAAGTAGGACACGCCGCCACGCTAGCCCAGGGCCCCGGACGGGCGGCGGGCCCGCGAAGGGCCCCCGGAGCCCTCGCGCACCCCGCCGAAGCCCCGTCAGATCCTCGCCGGAGCCACCCCCTCCGCCGCCCCGCCGAGAGCCTCCCGCGCCCGAATACCCGAGCGAATACGCGAGCGATTCCCGGAGAAAACCGCACGTTATCCAGGGGGATTCCACCCCTTCGGGGGGCCGGACGGCGCGTTGGGCACCCTCCCCGCGCGACCCCAAATAGCGTCCAGTAGGGTTTGGTCCGCATAAACATCCAAACCCCTGCCCGCGTCAGGGCCGGCGACCGACCAGCGAGACGGCCGCAGCCCGTCGCGCGGGCCGAGACTCTCGGGAAGGCGCTACGTGAGTCCCAACGGCTCCGACCGCTCGTCGCGGCGCCCGATGCGGCGGAAGCTGCCGCAGGTGCTGACTGCGGGCCTGATCCTGGTTACCGCCACCGGCTGCGAATACACATACAAGGACTTCCCACGCCTCGGCATGCCGACTCCGGTCACGGAGGAGGCTCCGATCATCCTCTCCCTGTGGCAGGGGTCGTGGGCCGCGGCCCTCGTCACGGGTGTTCTGGTGTGGGGCCTGATCCTGTGGAGCGTCTTCTTCCACCGGCGCACCCGCAGCAAGGTGGAGGTACCTCCGCAGACCCGGTACAACCTGCCCATCGAGGCGCTGTACACCGTGGTCCCGCTCATCGTCGTATCGGTGTTCTTCTACTTCACCGCGCGCGACGAATCCAGGCTGCTCTCCCTCTCCAACAAGCCCGTCCACAACATCAATGTGGTCGGCTACCAGTGGAGCTGGGGCTTCAACTACATCGAGAACGTGGACGGGTCCACGGGTGATGCCAAGACGGACAAGAACCTGAAGGCGATCCCGGACAAGTTCGTGAAGGACCTCCCGGCCAATGCCGGCGGTGTGTACGACGCCGGTATCCCCGGCACCCGCAACCCGCAGAACGGCAACCCGGGACCGACCCTGTGGCTCCCCAAGGGCGAGAAGGTCCGCTTCATCCTGACCTCCCGTGACGTGATCCACTCCTTCTGGGTCGTGCCCTTCCTGTTCAAGCAGGACGTCATTCCCGGACACACCAATGCCTTCGAGGTGACCGCCACGAAGGAAGGCACCTTCATGGGCAAGTGCGCCGAGCTCTGCGGCGTCGACCACTCCCGGATGCTGTTCAACGTCAAGGTCGTCTCCCCGGAGCGCTACCAGCAGCATCTGAAGGAGCTGGCCGAGAAGGGGCAGACCGGCTACATCCCGTCCGGCATCGCTCAGACGGACCCGGCCAAAAACGCGGAGAAGAAGCAACTGTGAGCATCCTCAACGAATCCCAGGGTGCCGCCGCAGCAGCTGACGACTCATACGAGAACGAGCTGCCGGTACGGCGCAAGCAGCCGGGCAATGTGGTGGTGAAGTGGCTGACCACCACCGACCACAAGACCATCGGTACGCTCTACCTGGTCACCTCGTTCGTCTTCTTCTGCGTCGGCGGACTGATGGCGCTCTTCATGCGCGCCGAGCTGGCCCGTCCGGGCACGCAGATCATGTCGAACGAGCAGTTCAACCAGGCGTTCACCATGCATGGCACGATCATGCTGCTGATGTTCGCCACCCCGCTGTTCGCCGGATTCGCGAACTGGATCATGCCGCTGCAGATCGGCGCGCCCGATGTGGCGTTCCCGCGGCTGAACATGTTCGCCTACTGGCTCTACCTGTTCGGCTCGATCATCGCGGTGGCCGGCTTCCTCACCCCGCAGGGTGCGGCCGACTTCGGCTGGTTCGCCTACTCCCCGCTGTCGGACGCGGTCCGCTCGCCGGGTGTCGGCGCCGATATGTGGATCATGGGTCTGGCCCTCTCGGGCTTCGGCACCATCCTCGGCTCGGTCAACTTCATCACCACGATCATCTGTATGCGCGCCCCCGGTATGACGATGTTC
Organism: Streptomyces sp. NPDC001985; assembly: GCF_040296845.1. Lineage (NCBI taxonomy): Bacteria > Bacillati > Actinomycetota > Actinomycetes > Kitasatosporales > Streptomycetaceae > Streptomyces > Streptomyces sp. NPDC001985. The sequence continues at coordinate 27,684 of NZ_JBEOYB010000036.1, read as the reverse complement.
CGCATGCCGATCTTCACCTGGAACGTGCTGCTGACCGGTGTGCTGGTCCTGCTCGCCTTCCCGGTGCTCGCCGCCGCGCTCTTCGCGCTGGAGGCGGACCGCAAGTTCGGTGCGCACATCTTCGACGCGGCCAATGGCGGCGCACTGCTCTGGCAGCACCTCTTCTGGTTCTTCGGCCATCCAGAGGTGTACATCATCGCCCTGCCGTTCTTCGGCATCGTCTCGGAGATCATCCCGGTCTTCAGCCGCAAGCCGATGTTCGGCTACATGGGTCTGGTCAGCGCGACGATCGCCATCGCCGGCCTCTCGGTGACGGTGTGGGCGCACCACATGTATGTGACGGGCGGCGTACTCCTGCCGTTCTTCTCCTTCATGACCTTCCTGATCGCGGTACCGACCGGTGTGAAGTTCTTCAACTGGATCGGCACCATGTGGAAGGGGTCGCTGTCCTTCGAGACACCGATGCTCTGGACGATCGGCTTCCTGATCACCTTCACCTTCGGTGGTCTGACCGGTGTCATCCTGGCCTCGCCGCCGCTGGACTTCCATGTCTCGGACTCGTACTTCGTGGTGGCGCACTTCCACTACGTGGTCTTCGGCACCGTGGTCTTCGCGATGTTCGCCGGCTTCCATTTCTGGTGGCCGAAATTCACGGGCAAGATGCTGGACGAGCGTCTCGGTAAGATCACCTTCTGGACGCTGTTCATCGGATTCCACGGCACCTTCCTGGTCCAGCACTGGCTGGGCGCCGAGGGAATGCCCCGGCGGTACGCGGACTATCTCGCGGCCGATGGCTTCACCGCGCTGAACACCATCTCCACCATCAGTTCGTTTGTGCTCGGCGCCTCGGTTCTCCCCTTCATGTACAACGTCTGGAAGACGGCGAAGTACGGGAAGAAGATCGAGGTCGACGACCCGTGGGGCTATGGCCGTTCACTCGAATGGGCGACCTCCTGCCCGCCGCCGCGGCACAACTTCCTGACGCTTCCGCGCATCCGTTCCGAATCCCCGGCCTTCGACCTGCACCACCCTGAGATCTCGGTTGTCGACCAGCTCGAGAACCGCGGCGAGGTCGACAAGGCCCTCACGACTGGGAAGGGGGCCGCCAAGTGAAGATTCAGGGAAAGATGTTCCTGTGGCTCAGCGTCTTCATCCTCGCTGTGGCCATCCTGTACGGCGTCTGGTCCAAGGAGCCCGCGGGCACCACCGCGCTCTTCATGGCGTTCGGACTCAGCGTCATGGTCGGCTACTACCTGGCCTTCACGGCCAAGCGGGTCGACGCCATGGCCCAGGACGACACCGAGGCCGATGTCGCGGACGAGGCCGGCGAGGTGGGGTTCTTCTCCCCGCACAGCTGGCAGCCGCTCTCGCTGGCCATCGGTTCGGCGTTCGCCTTCCTCGCCGTGGCCGTGGGCTGGTGGCTGATGTACTTCTCCGCGCCGCTGATCCTCTTCGGCATCTTCGGCTGGGTGTACGAGTACTACCGCGGCGAGAACCAGAACCAGTGACCCACTGGAGCCGGTGACCGCCTCACGGCCGGCGCACCGACACCGCGCCGACGGCACACACGGTCCGGGCCCGAATCCCCCACTTCACTCGTGCGGGGGATTCGGGCCCGCCCGTTTGCACCCACTCGGCGTGCTGCGGGGATGCGCTTTTCATACCGTGAGGCCATGAACCAGACGCCGCGCATCAGCACAGTTCTCCGCTGCACCCTGCTGGCCCTGACCCTGGGGGCGGTCGCCACCGCGTGCGGCGAATCGAAGAGCCACCCGCTCTCCACCAAGCCCTTCGACGCCGCCGAGCAGATCGCCTTCAACACCCCGAGGGGTGCCGTGAAGGCCAGCCCGGACAAGCCCTTCGAGGTCACCGTCAAGGGCGCCGAGGGCCGGATCACCGATGTCACGGTCGTGGACCACGCCGGCCACCACCTCGCGGGCGAGCTCGCCGCCGACGGCAGCCGCTGGCGCTCCACCGGCTCCCTCTCCGCCGGAGCCAAGTACACCGCCCGGGTCGCCACCGAGGACAAGAAGGGCGCCCCGGGCACCCGTACGCTCGCCTTCGAGACCTCCCCGGCCAAGCGGACCCTGACGGTCGGTTTCGGCCCGGAGGCGGGCACCTACGGCGTCGGCCAGCCGATCATCGCCGAGCTGAGCCTCCCCGTGACGGACCGCGCGGCCAGAGCCGTGGTCGAACAGGCCCTCAAGGTCGAGTCCAAGCCCTCCGTGGAGGGCGCCTGGCACTGGATCGACGACGAGAACCTCCACTTCCGCCCCAAGGACTACTGGCCGGCCGGAGCGAAGGTCACCGCCTCCAGCAACCTCCAGGGCGTCAAGGTCTCCAACCAGCTCTACGGCGCCGCGTCCGACGGGCTCAAGCTCACCATCGGGGACCGGATGGAGGCCATCACCGACGCCTCCTCGCACTGGATGACCGTCTTCCGCAACGGTGAGGAGATCAACAGCATCCCGGTGACCACCGGCAAGCCCGGCTTCTCCACCCGCAACGGCGTCAAGGTGGTGCTCGGCAAGGAGTACTTCGTGCGGATGCGGGGCTCCAGCGTCGGCATCGGCGGCTCGGAGGCGTACGACCTGCCGGTCTACTACGCCACCCGGGTCACCTGGAGCGGTGAGTACGTCCACGCCGCGCCGTGGTCCATCGGATCACACGGGTACGCCAACGTCAGCCACGGCTGCACGGGCATGTCCACCGGCAACGCGGCCTGGTTCTACGAGACCTTCAAGGAGGGCGACCTGGTCCAGGTCGTCAACAGCGTCGGCGACGAGATGGACACCTTCGGCAACGGGTACGGCGACTGGAACCTCTCCTGGGCCGACTGGCGCAAGGGCAGTTCCCTGGTGAGCGAGATCAGGGACGGCAGCAGCGCCACCGACGTGGCACGGCTGCGCCCCCGTATCTAGATCCCCGCCCGGCCCGTCCGTGCGGGCCGGGGCCCTCAGGCGCCCACACCGAGCCTCTCGCGCAACAGCGCGGCCAGCGCGTCCGCGAACTCCACCGGCTCCACCGGAAGCGTCACAGCGGCCTCCGCGCGGCTCCAGGTGGCCAGCCAGGCGTCCTGGGGGCGGCCGATCAGCAGCAGCACGGGCGGGCAGTTGAAGATCTCGTCCTTGATCTGCCGGCAGACCCCCATGCCGCCCGCCGGCACGGTCTCGCCGTCCAGCACACAGACGTCCACCCCGCCGGCGTCCAGCCGCTCCAGCACGGCGGGCAGGGTGGCGCACTCGATGAACTCGACCGGGGGAACATCGGCCGCCGGCCTGCGCCCGGAGGCCAGCCGGACCTGTTCGCGGGTGTTGGCGTCATCGCTGTAGACCAGCACGGTGGCGGTCGGCTGCATGGTTCCTCCGCGTCGTTGGAGCCCTGGATCAGGTACCGATGGGGCGGATGCTACTCGCTCACCCCGTCGGTAAACAGCGGTTCGGGCTCCCTGCCGCTGGGCCGTTCGGGCAGCACAGGGGCCACTGACACACCGAACGGCACCCCCCGGAGTGAGGGCGGGATAAGCGACCGACATAATGTCGGTCGTGGCGACAGCAACGACAGTAGAAACCGGGCACGCGCACCCGTCGGTCAATCGGCCGAACCTCGTCAGCGTAGGAACCATCATCTGGTTGAGTTCCGAGCTGATGTTCTTCGCGGCCCTCTTTGCGATGTACTTCACTCTGCGCTCGGTTACGGGTGCCGAGTACTGGTCCTCAAGGGCTGACCTTCTGAACTTTCCGTTCTCGGCGACGAACACCACGATCCTGGTGCTCTCCTCTCTCACCTGTCAGCTCGGCGTATTCGCCGCCGAGCGCGGCGATGTGAAGAAGCTCCGAACGTGGTTCATCATCACGTTCATCATGGGCTCGATCTTCGTCGGTGGACAGGTGTACGAGTACACCGAGCTGGTCCAGCACGGGGTCTCGCTCTCGTCGGACCCCTACGGTTCGGTGTTCTACCTGACCACCGGCTTCCACGGACTGCACGTGACAGGCGGCCTGATCGCCTTCCTGCTGGTCCTGGGGCGGACGTACGCGGCCAGGAGATTCACTCATGAGCAGGCAACCTCCGCCATCGTCGTGTCCTATTACTGGCACTTCGTCGATGTCGTCTGGATCGGCCTCTTCGCCACGATCTACATGATCAAGTAACGGGCGCGGGCGTCCTCGCCCGAGCAGACACAGTCCAGAAGCATCGACGCAGAAAATCCTGACACCGGGGTAATCCGTGAAAAAGCTCTCCGCACGACGACGCCATCCGCTGGCGGCGTTCGTCGTCCTACTCCTCGCGCTGGCGGCCACCGGGGGGCTGTACGCCGCGTTCGCACCCGCGGACAAGGCACAGGCCGAACCAACCTCCCAGTCCCTCGCCATCGAGGAGGGCAAGAAGCTGTACACCGTTGGCTGCGCGAGCTGCCACGGAACCGGCGGTGAGGGCACCACAGACGGTCCGTCCCTGGTCGGTGTCGGCTCCGCAGCCGTCGACTTCCAGGTCGGCACCGGACGTATGCCGGCGCAGCAGCCCGGTGCCCAGGTGCCGAAGAAGAAGGTCGTCTACACCCAGGCCGAGATCGACCAGCTCGCGGCGTACGTCGCCTCGCTGGGCGCCGGTCCGATCACCCCCACCGAGGAGCAGTACAGCCCCAAGGGCGCGGACGTGGCCAAGGGTGGCGATCTGTTCCGCACCAACTGTGCCCAGTGCCACAACTTCACCGGCAAGGGTGGCGCGCTGACCAACGGCAAGTACGCCCCCACGCTGGAGGGCGTCAGCAACAAGCATCTCTACGAGGCCATGCAGACCGGCCCGCAGAACATGCCCTCCTTCCCCGACGGCGTGATGCCGGAGAAGGAGAAGAAGGACATCATCGCGTATGTCGAGACCATGAACGAGTCCACGAAGGCGTCGAGCCCCGGCGGTCTCACGCTGGGCGGGCTCGGTCCCGTCAGCGAGGGTCTGTTCGCGTGGATCTTCGGTCTCGGTGCGCTGATCGCAACCGCCGTCTGGGTCGCGGCCCACACCGCTAAGGCCAAGAAGTCATGAGTAGCCAAGACATTCCAGAAGAGAACCTGCCGGACGAGCAGGGCACCGCGCACGGCGCGGGCGGCCATGGCGGCACCGCCGTGGCCAAGCGGGTGGACGAAGATCCGTTCCACGACCCGGGGCTGCCGGCGCACAAGCCGCGTATCCAGGACATCGACGAGCGGGCCGCCAAGCGGTCCGAGCGCACCGTCGCGCTCCTGTTCACGCTGTCGATGCTCTCCACGGTCGCGTTCATCGCCTCCTTCGTCGCCTTCCCGGCCGACAAGCTGGTCTACATCTGGCCCTTCGGCCGGGTCAGCGCGCTGAACTTCTCGCTGGGCTGGACGCTCGGCGGGGCCCTCTTCTTCATCGGCGCGGGCGCGGTCCACTGGGCCCGCACCCTGATGTCCGACCTGGAGGTCCCCGACGACCGGCACGCCATCGAGGCGCCGCCCGAGGTCAAGGCCCATGTCATGCGCGAGTTCGCGGCCGGTGCCGCGGAGTCGGGCCTCGGCCGCCGCAAGCTCATCCGGAACACGATGTTCGGTGCGCTGGCGCTGGTCCCGCTGACCGGTGTGGTGCTTCTGCGCGACCTCGGTCCGCTGCCGGAGCGCAAGCTCCGGGAGACGCTCTGGGCCAAGGGCAAGCAGCTCATCAACATGAACACGCATGAGCCGCTGCGTCCCGAGGACATCACCGTCGGCTCGCTGGTCTTCGCCATGCCCGAGGGCCTGAAGGACGACGCGCACGACTTCCAGATCCAGATCGGCAAGGCCGCCCTGATGATCGTCCGGATTCGTCCCGACGACATCAAGGACAAGCGCGAGCTGGAGTGGTCGCACGAGGGCATCGTCGCCTTCTCGAAGATCTGCACCCACGTGGGCTGCCCGATCAGCCTGTACGAGCAGCAGACGCACCACGCCCTCTGCCCGTGTCATCAGTCCACCTTCGACCTCTCCGACGGCGCCCGGGTCATCTTCGGCCCCGCCGGTCACCCCCTTCCGCAGCTGCGGATCGGTGTGAACGCGGAGGGCAACCTCGAAGCGCTCGGCGACTTCGACGAGCCGGTCGGTGCGTCCTTCTGGGAGCGCGGATGAGTACTGCAACTGAGAACAAGCGCACTGAGCGCAAAGCACCCGCCGGTGAGCGGGTCGCGGACTGGGCCGACGGCCGGCTGGGCATCTACAGCCTCGCCAAGGCCAACATGCGGAAGATCTTCCCGGACCACTGGTCCTTCATGCTGGGTGAGATCTGCCTCTACAGCTTCGTGATCATCATCCTCACGGGTGTGTATCTGACGCTGTTCTTCACCCCGTCGATGAACGAGATCGTCTACCACGGCACCTACGAGCCGATGCACGGCGTCCGGATGTCGGAGGCGTACGCGTCGACGCTGGAGATCAGCTTCGATGTCCGCGGCGGTCTGCTCATCCGGCAGATCCACCACTGGGCCGCCCTGATCTTCGTCGCGGCGATGATGGTCCACATGATGCGCGTCTTCTTCACGGGCGCGTTCCGCAAGCCGCGCGAGGTCAACTGGCTCTTCGGCTTCCTGCTGCTCGTCCTGGGCATGTTCACCGGGTTCACCGGCTACTCCCTCCCGGACGACCTGCTCTCCGGCACCGGTGTCCGCTTCGTCCAGGGCGCGATCCTGTCCGTGCCGATCGTCGGCACGTACATCTCGATGTTCCTGTTCGGCGGGGAGTTCCCCGGCCACGACTTCGTGGCCAGGTTCTACTCGATCCACATCCTGCTGCTGCCGGGCATCATGGTCGCCCTGGTGGTGGGCCATCTGATCCTGGTCGCCTACCACAAGCACACGCAGTACGCGGGCCCCGGCAAGACCGAGAAGAACGTCGTCGGCATGCCGTTCCTGCCGGTGTACATGGCGAAGGCCGGAGGCTTCTTCTTCCTGGTCTTCGGCATCATCTCGGTGGTCGCCGCGGTCGCCACGCTGAACCCCATCTGGGCACTCGGCCCCTACCGGGTCGACCAGGTCTCCACGGGTGCGCAACCCGACTGGTACATGGGCTTCGCCGAGGGTCTGATCCGTGTGATGCCGGGCTGGGAGATCAACTTCGGGGGCTACACGCTGGCCCTGGGTGTCTTCATCCCGCTGCTGGTCTTCCCGCTGGTGCTGGGCGCGATCGCGGTCTATCCGTTCATCGAGTCCTGGGTCACCGGGGACAAGCGCGAGCACCACATCCTGGACCGCCCGCGCAACGCCCCGACCCGTACCGCCTTCGGTGTGGCCTGGCTGTTCGCGTACTTCATCATGCTGCTGGGCGGTGGCAACGACATCGTGGCCACGCACTTCAACCTGTCGATCAACGCGATCACCTGGTTCGTCCGGATCTTCTTCTTCGCCGGACCGGTCCTCGCCTTCATCATCACCAAGCGGATCTGTCTCGGCCTCCAGCGCCGCGACAAGGAGAAGGTGCTGCACGGGCGCGAGTCCGGCATCATCAAGCGCCTGCCGCACGGTGAGTTCGTCGAGGTCCACGAGCCGCTCAGCCAGGGCGAGCTGTACCGGCTCACCTCGCACGAGCAGTACAAGCCGCTGGAGATCGGCCCGGAGGTCGACGAGAACGGCGTCCGGCGGAAGGTCTCGCTCGTCAAGAAGACCCAGGCCAAGCTCAGCCAGGGCTTCTACGGCGAGGGGAACCAGATCGCCAAGCCCACCGCCGAGGAGTACAAGGAGATCACCAGCGGCCACGGCCACCACTGATCACCTGAACTGATCGTCACGATCGCCACAGCGGGAGCCCCGTCCACTGCCTGGACGGGGCTCTTCGCTGTCCCCCGGGGCTGGATAGGGTGGGAGCCAGACCACCTCTTTCCCAGCTGGACCTGGAGCGGACCATGAACGTTGTGACCCCGGTCGGCGGCGACAGCGTGGCGGACCTCTCCTGGCCCCGTGTGCTGAACGCGCTGCTGGACAACCGCGACCTGAGCGAGACCGCCGCCGCGTGGGCGATGGACCGCATCATGAGCGGTGAGGCGACCGATGTGCAGATCGCGGGGTTCGCGGTGGCGCTGCGGGCCAAGGGCGAGACCGTCGAGGAGATCTCCGGGCTCGTACGGACCATGTACGGGCACGCGAACCTGATCGAGGTGCCCGGGCCGACGGTGGACATCGTGGGGACGGGCGGGGACGGGGCCAACACGGTCAATATCTCGACGATGGCCGCGATCGTCCTGGCCGGCACCGGAGCGAAGGTCGTCAAGCACGGGAGCCGGGCGGCGTCGAGCGCTTCGGGGGCGTCGGATGTGCTGGAGAAGCTCGGGGTCAATCTGGAGCTGACGCCGCAGCGGGTGGCGGAGGTCGCGGAGGAAGCGGGGATCACTTTCTGCTTCGCGGCGAAGTTCCACCCGGCGCTGCGGCATGTGGCGGCGGCCCGCAAGGGGCTCGGAGTGCGTACGGTCTTCAACTTCCTGGGTCCGCTGACCAACCCGGCCCGGGTGAAGGCCCAGGCGACGGGCGTCGCCGACGCCCGGATGGCGCCCATCCTGGCGGGGGTGCTGGCCGAGCGCGGCTCGTCGGCGCTGGTGTTCCGGGGGGACGACGGGCTGGACGAGCTGACGACGACGGCGACGTCGCGGGTGTGGGTGGTACGCGACGGCTCGGTGCGGGAGGAGGCCTTCGACCCCCGGGACATCGGGATTCCCCTCGTCCCGATGGAGGCCCTGCGGGGCGCGGACGCCTCGTACAACGCGGAGGTCGCGCGGCGGGTCCTCGCCGGGGAGAAGGGGCCGGTGCGGGACGCGGTCCTGCTGAACTCGGCGGCGGCGCTGGTGGCCCTCACCCCGACCGACGCCGCTCTCACCGACCAGCTCGCCGCGGCCGTCACCCGCGCCGCCGAGGCCATCGACTCGGGCGCGGCGACGAGTGCCCTGACCCACTGGATCACCGCGACCAACGCGTAGCCCCTCCGGGGGAGGGCGGGCACCGCCGGCCCCCGCCGTCGTGGTGGTCTCCCGCCGCGGCGGGATGGGGGCCTCACTCACCCGGTGGTGGGGTGCCGCCCGTCCTTCTCCGCCGCGACGGCGCGATGCCCCCACCGGGGTCTCCGGCGGTGCCTGGCCGCCGTCGGCTCGGCGGGGTCGGGTGCGGGGCCAGGCGTGGGCCGGTCCGGCGGGCGCGGCTGACTCCGGCCTCGGCGCAGAGGCATCGACATCCCGGGATACGGGACAGGGTTGCGCCGGGAACTGTGGGTGGCTTAACGTCTTCGCAGGTCATGAGCGACAGCGACTACGGCCCCGGCCCGCTGTCCGGCAACCCTCCGTCCGTGGCGGGGTGCCCCGGGTGAAGACCAGGCCGTGGGCAGCGAGGTCCGCGGCAAGCGCGGACCCCTGCACGCCCTGGGGTCCTGGTCCTCAAGGGAGCAGTCTCGTGAGCAAGCGAATGCGATAGGGCTGAACGCCCCTTCTTCAGCACACCCTCCACCCACGCGGACATCCCCGCGTGCGCCGAGGCACCCCCGTACGCCGAGCGCCCCCGAGGCGCGCCCACGCGTACCGCCAGAGAAGCCATTCCGCCTGTCCCGCCGGGAGATCTCGCCATGTCCGCACGCTCCAACACCGCCGCCGACACCACCCTCCGCGCCCCCCTCCCCGTCCTCGGCCGCGATGTCACCGTCCCGCTGGTCACCGGCGGCGAAGTCACCTACGCCGCCCTGGACTACGCCGCGAGCGCCCCCGCCCTCCAGCGCGTCTGGGACGATGTCGCCGCCTACGCCCCGTACTACGGCAGCGTCCACCGGGGCGCCGGCTATCTCTCCCAGCTCTCCACCGACCTCTTCGAGAACAGCCGCGCCACCGTCGCCGAGTTCCTCGGCTGCCGCGACGACGACCAGGTCGTCTTCACCCGCTCCACCACCGACTCGCTCAATCTGCTCGCCGCCGCGCTCCCCGCCGGCTGCGAGGTCTTCGTCTTCGAGACCGAGCACCACGCCTCGCTGCTGCCGTGGCGTGACGCCCGCGTCACCTACCTCAACGCCCCCCGCACCCCCGCCGAGGCCGTCACCACCCTGGAGCGCGCCCTCGCCGACCGCGACCCCCACGGCCCCGCGCTGGTCTGTGTGACCGGCGCGTCCAATGTGACCGGTGAGCTGTGGCCCGTACGGGAACTCACCGCCGCCGCCCACGCCCACGGCGCCCGGATCGTCCTCGACGCCGCCCAACTGGCCCCCCACCACCCCCTCTCGGTCCGTGAGCTGGACGTCGACTGGGTCGCCTTCTCGGGGCACAAGCTGTACGCGCCCTTCGGCTCCGGTGTCCTCGCCGGGCGCGCCGACTGGCTCCAGGGCGCCGAGCCCTACCTCGCGGGCGGCGGTGCCTCCCGGAAGGTGGCCCGCCGTGCCGACGGCGGGGTCGACGTCGAGTGGCACACCACCGCCGCCCGCCACGAGGCCGGCTCGCCGAACGTGATCGGCGTCTACTCCATCGCCTCCGCCTGCAAGGCCCTCACCGAGGCCGGTTTCGACACCCTCGTCGCCCGCGAACAGCAGCTGGTCTCCACCGTCCTCGCCGGTCTCGCCGAGGTCCCCGAGGTCAGAGTCCTCTCGCTGTTCGGGGACGACGCCCCGCGCGTCGGAGTGATCTCCTTCGTGGTGGAGGGCTGGAACAGCTCCCACTTCGCCGCGGCCCTCTCCGCCGAGTACGGCATCGGCGTCCGGGACGGCCTCTTCTGCGCCCACCCCCTGGTCCGCACCCTCCTCGGCAGCGACCCGCGGGACCCGGGCGAGTGCGGCGCGCCGGAGGGCGAGCCGGGGGAGCGCTCCCTGAACGCGATCCGGGTCAGCTTCGGCGCGGGCACCCCCGACGAGCACGTGGAGCGTTTCGTACGCGCCGTGCGGGAGCTGGTCTCCCAGGGCGCGCGGTGGAACTACCGCACCGAGGACGGCCGGTGCGTCCCGGACACCGCCTCCGCGTGATCCGGTAGCCGGGTCCCGATCAGCACCATCCGCAGGGCCCGCTCGGTGGCGTCGGCGAGGAACTCCCCGCCGCGCCCGAGCGCCTCCGTGAGGCTGACCGGCGCCGGCAGGATCGCGCTGTACGCGTCCACCCCCTCGGCCCGCACCAGGTGCGCGCCCTCGCCGATGGTCCCCGCGAGGGCCAGCACCTCACGCCCGTACAGCTTGGCGCGCCGCGCCACCTCCGCCGGGACCTTCCCGCGCGGGGTCTGGTGGTCGAGGGCGCCCTCGGCGGTGAGGACCAGATCGGCGCGGGCGAGCCGGGCGTCCAGGTCCAGATGGTCGAGGAGGACGTCGAAGCGCGGCAGCAGCGCCGCGCCGAGCGCGGCGAGACCCGCGCCGAGACCGCCCGAGGCCCCGGTCCCGGGGCCCCCGCACAGATCGGCGCGGACCCTCAGATCCCGGGTCAGAATCCCGGCCCAGTGCTCCAGCCCCGCCGCCAACTGCTCCACCTGCGCGGGTGTCGCGCCCTTCTGCGGCCCGAAGACCCTGGCCACCCCGCGCTCCCCGCACAGCACGTTGAAGGGGTTGCAGGCGACCCGGATCTCCGTCTCGGCGAGCCGGGGGTCCAGCTCCGCGATGTCGACGCGCGCCAGCCGGATCAGCTCCCGCCCGCCGCGCGGCAGTTCCTCGCCCGCCTCGTCGAGCAGCCGGGCGCCGAGGGCCTGGAGCGCCCCGGCGCCGCCGTCCGATGTGCCGGAGTCCCCGCAGCCGACGAGAATCCGGCGGGCGCCGGTGTCGAGCGCGGCCCGGATCAGCTCACCGACGCCATAGGTGGTGGTCGCGCCGGGGTCGCGCAGATCGCGCGGTACGAGGGAGAGCCCGGCGACGGCGGCCATCTCGACCACCGCGGTCTCCTCCCGGTCCCCGAGGAGCGCGAAGTGGGTATCGATGGGCTCCCCGGTGGGCCCGGTGGCCCGCAGCCGCACCAGCCGTCCGCCGGACGCGGTGGCCAGGGCCTGGGCCGTCCCCTCGCCGCCGTCCACCAGCGGGATCAGATCGATCTCCGCGTCGGGGATCACCCTGCGCACCCCTTCGGCGATGGCCTCGGCGGCGCACTGCGCGGACAGGGACTCCTTGAAACCGCTGGGGGCGATGGCGAATCGGGTCAGCATCGTGAGAACTCCTGACAGAGAAAGAGAGGGTGTGAGGGAGCCGGGGCGCGGGCACGGCGCGCCGTTGGGCGGGGGGCTTCGCGTCAGCTGACGGGAATCCCGAGCAGCGGCCAGACGGCGATCGCGAAGAGCAGCACCAGCGCCGCCGTCAGCGGCGCCAGCACGGCGGAGAGCCGCAGCAGATCGCGCGGGGTGTAGGTGGGGACACCGGGGATCTCGGCGAAGAGCGTGACCGGCTTCGCGGAGGCGGGCAGGGTGTGGCAGAAGCCGGCGGCGGCGGTGGAGGCGAGGGCGGCGGCCACCGGGTTCACCCCGGCGCCCACGGCCGCGGCGACCACCAGCGGCACCAGGACGGAGGATCTCGCCGAGCGGGACTGGAGCACCAGGTGCGCCACGGTGGAGACCGCGACCACCACCCCGAGGAACAGCCACGGCGGCAGATCCAGCGGCACCCCGCCCACCAGCCACTTCGCGGCCCCGGAGTCGGCGAGCGCCACGCCCATCGCCATGGTCGCCGCCATGAAGAGCAGCAGCGCCCACGGCACGGTCTTCAGCGCGTCCTTGAGCCGTACGGTGCCGAGCGCCGGGGAGGCCGCCACTATGGCCCCGATCAGCGCGACCACGGCGGGCGGCACCCGGTGCAGGGGCTCGCTGCACCAGAGCGCGACCACGGTCGCCAGCAGCAGGGCGCACCGTGTCTCGGCGGCCTCCCAGGGCCCGATGACGGGCTTGTCGCTGTGCTCCTGGATCTGTTCGGCGGTGATGTGCACGGGACCCCGGCGGTCCTCCCGTCCCGTGGTGGTGAACAGCACCACCTCCGCCGCCAGATGGGAGGAGACCACGGCCAGCGGCAGCCCGATGAGCAGCCACTCGGTGAATCCGATCCGCTCGCCCGCGGCCTCCCAGAGCACCGAGACGGTGATCAGATGGGCGCCCGCGCCGATCAGGGTCGCCACCGCCGAGAGCAGGATGACGGTGGGGAAGAGCAGCGCCAGCATCACGACCAGCCGCTTGCGGTCGGAGAGCGCCTTCGCCAGGGCGAGGAAGACCGGCATGGCGAGCGCGGCCCGGCCCGAGGTGGCCGGCACGGCGAAGGCGGTGACCACGAGCGCGGCGGTGGTCAGATGGACCAACTGCCGTACGGTGCGGGCGCCGCCGACGAGGAAGGCCGCGGCCCGCCCGGCGAGCCCGGTCCTGGCCACCGCGGCGGCCAGCACGAAGGCGCAGATCAGCAGCCACACCGTGTCGTCGCCGAGGGTCCCGAACAGCTCATCGCTGCTGATCACACCCGTCGCGGTGAGCGCGAGCCCCGCGCCCAGCGCGATATAGGTGTCGTCGATCGGGGTGCCGATCCAGGCGCAGGTCGCCAGGGCGAAGACGGCGAGGGTGATACGGGCGTCCCCGCTCAGCCCCGGGAAGTTCCCGGGGACGATGAGCAGTGCGCAGATGCTCAGGGCCACGCACAGGGTCGCCGCTTGTCGCAGGTTCATGGTCACATGAGAAAGGCTTCACCCGGGCGGTGAGCGCTCCATGAGCACTTCATGAAAGGAACTTCACGCGACGGGGGGACGGGCGGGCCCGGTCCCGCTCATGTGGCGGTACCGGGCCGGAAGCGGGCGGAACAGCTCATTCCGGAAGCCGGTACCCCATGCCCCGTACCGTCTCCACCCGTCCCGCGCCGAGTTTCTTGCGGAGCGCGCGGACATAGACGTCGACGATGTTGGAGCCGGGGTCGAAGTCGTACCCCCAGACATGGGAGAGGATCTGCTCCCGGGAGAGCACCTGCCCGGGGTGGCGCAGAAACAGCTCCAGGAGGACGAACTCCCGCGCGGTGAGGTCCACCATCCGCTCGCCGGAGCGGGCCCGGCGGGTGCGCAGATCAAGGCTCAGCTCCCCGTTGCGCAGCACCGTGACCTCGGGGGCGCGGGCGGCCGTGCGCAGCCGCAGCCGCACCCGGGCGAGGAGTTCCTCGAAGCGGAAGGGCTTGGTCATCCAGTCGTCGGCGCCGCCCTCCAGCCCGGCCACGGTGTCGCGGACCGAGTCCCGGGCGGTGAGCACGATGACCGGGACCGATATCCGGGCCTCGCGCAGTTGCCGCAGTACGGTGAAGCCGTCCTTGCCGGGCAGTCCGATGTCCAGCACGATCAGATCGAAACCGCCGGTCACGGCGTAGTCGTAGGCGGCCTCGCCGTCCCCGACGACGGTGGTGGTGAAGCCGTTGGCGCGCAGCCCCTTCTCCACGAAGGAGGCGATGCGTTCCTCGTCCTCGACGATGAGTATCCGGTTCACAGGGTCGCTTCTCTCTGGAGTACGAGGACGAAGGTGGCGCCGCCGCCGTCGGTGGGGCGCAGCTCGACCCGTCCGCCGTGGCCCTCCGCTATGGCCTTGACGATGGCGAGCCCGAGCCCCGCGCCGGTGGCCCGCGCGCCGCGCCGCGCGGTGCCGCGCCGGAACCGCTCGAAGATCACATCGGCGTCCTGGGGCTGCACCCCGGGCCCGGTGTCGGCGACGTACAGCTCCATGGAGTCCTCCAGGCTGCGCGAGCCGATGGAGACCCGCTGGCCGGGGACGGTGTGCTGGACGGCGTTCTGGGCGAGCTGGACCATGGCCTGGGTGATCCGCTGGGCGTCCACCAGCACCTCGGCGTCGACGGCCCCGGCGAACGTCCAGTCCCGCTCGCCCAGGGTCCGTGCCTTGACGAAGACATCGGCGGTCAGCTCCCCGAGCTGCACGGGTTCGGGGGTGACGAAGTCGGGCCGCTCGGCCTTGGCGAGGAGGAGGAGGTCCTCCACGATCCGGCTCATCCGGTCCAGCTCCTCCATCACGATCCGTACGGTCTCCTCCCGTTCTCCCGGATCGTCGCCCATCAGCTCCAGATGGCCGCGGACGATGGTGATGGGGGTGCGCAGCTCGTGGCCGGCGTCGTCGACGAACTCCCGCTGGGCGGCGAACGCCCGCTCCAGCCGGTCCAGCATGGCGTTGAAGGTCTCGGCGAGCGCCGCTATGTCGTCGCGGCCCTCGACGGGGATGCGCCGGGTCAGATCCTGCTCGGTGAGCTGTGCCGCGGTGGTGCGCACCAGGCGTACGGGCTGGAGGATGCGGCCCGCGACGGCCCAGCCGATCCCGGTCGTCATCAGCAGGGCGACCCCGGAGATGGCGAGCAGCATGGTGAAGACGTCATTGGCCTTGTCCTGTTCGCCCTTGGGGTGGATCGCGACGACGAACGCCGCCGGCGGGTGGGCGGGGCCGGAGTCGATCTCCACCTTGGCCCAGCGGACCTCGCCCTGGGGACGGTTGAGGGTGCCGGCGGAGTCGGGGGAGTCGAAGACGGCCGACAGCGCGTGCTTGTCGGTGGCGAGAGGGCTGTAGGCCCGTGCCTCCCGCTCCTGTGCCTTGGTGGCCGGGTGGGTGCCGGTCCGGCCGACGAGTCCGAGGAGCTCCTCGTCCGGGTCGGCGTACTGGCGTGCCAGGAAGAGCCTCAGCAGGGGGTCGGGGGCGGTGAACTTCTTCCCGTCGCGGGGGTCGACCCCCTGCCGGACGAAGTTGGCGAACTCAGCGGCCTCCTGCACCAGGAGTCCGTTGATCCGATGGTCCACATCGCGGAGGAGTACGGAGCGGGTGGCGGTGGCCACGGCACCCAGGGCGACCGCCATGACGAGCAGCAGCCAGAGGAGGATGCGCAGCCGTGCGGAGACCCAGCGTCGTACGGGGTCAGCCGTCGTCACCGGAGTCGTCGCCGCCCGGGCCGTCGTCGCCCTGTCCGTTGCCGTCGTCGTCGTTGTCGTCACCCGGGGGGTTCTCCCGCACCGGTGGCTGCGGGACGGTCTCGTCCGTCGGCCGTGACGAGGGTGAGGAGCCGGACGGCGGCGGGGTGAGCGTCTCGTCGCTGGGGGTGGGCCGCGCCGAGGAGGACTGCGAGGGGTCGGGCTCCCCGGAGGAGCCGGACCCCGGGGAGCCGGACGGGTCCGCCGGTGAGCTCGTCTGGAGCTCCACCTTCGGCGGGACCTTGCGGTCGTCCGGACTGTCGGTGAGGGCATAACTGGTCACCGCGATCCCCAGGGGGATCGCGACGACCGCGGCCAGGGCCGCTATGCGATGAGAGAAGACCATGTGTTCGATACTGGCCAGACCACTCGGGAGGCTGGATGAGACGAAGATGAGGAATTCCTCATCTTGGGCCCTTTCGCCTCAGGAATCCAGTCCGATCGCGAACGCCGCCTCCAGATCGTGCTGGGAGTAGGTGCGGAACGCCACATGCGTGTCGGTGGCCTCCACCCCGGCGATCCTGCTGATGCGGCCCGGGATCACCTCGGCGAGATCGTCGTGCCGGGCCACCCGGACCATCGCGATCAGGTCGTAGGTGCCGGTCACGGAGAAGACCTCGCTGACGCTCTCCAGCGAGGCGATCGACTCCGCGATCTCGGGGATGCGGTCCACGCTGGTCTTGATGAGCACGATCGCGGTGATCACGGCTTGCTTTCTCCCTCGGTGGCCGCTGCTGGGGTCTTCACTCTAGCCCTACGGCCGAAACGTCCCCATGCGTAGAGAAACCCGGCCCCGAACCCCACGAGATGTGCCAGATACGCCACACCGGGCCCCCCGCTGCCCGCGCCCGACGCGGCCAGCCACTGGAGCGCGAACCAGAAGACCAGCACGATCCAGGCGGGGAAGCGCAGCGGCAGAAAGAAGAGGAAGGGGAAGAGACTGGTGACCCGTGCCCGGGGGAAGAGAAAGAGAAAGGCCCCGAGCACCCCCGAGATCGCTCCCGAGGCCCCCACCAGGGTCTGGTCGGACCCCGCGTTGGCGGCCGCGTAGGCGAAGAGCGCGACATACCCCGTGATCGCGTAGAAGACCGTGAACTCCAGCTGTCCCACACGCTCCTCGGCCATCGCGCCGAAGACGTAGAGAAAGAGCATGTTGCCGAGCAGATGCAGCCAGTTCCCGTGGACGAAGAGCGCGGTGAACGGGGTCAGCAGTGCTCCGGGGTCGCCGCTCGTCAACGCGGAGGGGATCACCCCCCACCGCTCGAAGTAGCCGCTCTGCGCCGCCAGCAGCGCGTCCCCCGTCCCGTAGTCCGGATTCAGCCCCGACACCGGGCTGACCAGGAAGACCGCACTGCAGACGGCGATCACTCCGTATGTCACGGAGGGCCCCGTCGCCGCCCCCCGGAACGCGCCCAGGGCCACGCCCCGCCAATCGACCATGGACAGATCATGGCTTAGTGGAACGGAACGGTACAGAGCGCCTCGCCGTGCCCCTGGACCCCCTTGAGGCCATAGAGTTACGGGGAGTACACCCGCAGTTCGACGGCGCACCGCGGCAACCGCATCCGGACGACGAAAGAGGACGGCACTCATGACGACGGTTCCCTCGCCGACCGCCGGCACCCGCTGGCGCTGCGCACTCTGCGGCAATCTCACCCGCTTCGATGTCACCCGCTCGTCGAAGGTCGTCGAATACGTCCATCTGGACCTGGCCGGAGAGCCCAAGGTCGAGGAGCGCGAGGTTCTCAGTGAGACCATCGAGTCCGTGCGCTGCCGCTGGTGCAACGCCGTGGACAAGATCGAGCTGGTGGACAGGCCAGGCGCGGACTCCTGACGGGGTCCCCGCGGAGGGTATGGGGTGACGGATCGTGGAGCAGCCTGACAGCGGCGCCGAACCGGCCGGTGCGGCCGGGGACGCCGCCGAGGCGCTCGACCGGCCGTTGCCGGAAGGCGTCCGGCGCCGGGTCGTGGCACTGGTCTCGGACGCCTTCGGCGGGCTCACCGTCGGTGAACTCCCGCCCCAGTTGCGGCAGTACGCCCGGTTCACCCCCTCCCGGCGGGCCAAGTTCGCGGGGAACGCGATGGCCGCGGCGCTGGAGAGCGATCCCCTCTTCCGGCAGCGCATCGGCGAGCGGCTCACCCAGGTGCAGACCGAGCTGTGCGCCGCCCTGGCCGCCGGATCGCCGCCCGCCGCCGCCGACCCCCTCGATGTGGCCGCCGCGGCCTATGTGCTCCGGCCCACCGGATGGGTGAAACTCGTCGCCGCGGCCGGCGAGGAGGCCCTGCGCGCGGATGCCGAGCGCGCGGACGAGGCGGGCCGGCGCGAGCTGGACCGGCTCCGCGAGGAGCTGGCGGACGCCCGGGGGCTGACCAAGAGCGAGACCGAGCGGCTGCGGACCG
This sequence comes from Streptomyces sp. NPDC001985, assembly GCF_040296845.1. Classification (NCBI taxonomy): domain Bacteria; kingdom Bacillati; phylum Actinomycetota; class Actinomycetes; order Kitasatosporales; family Streptomycetaceae; genus Streptomyces; species Streptomyces sp. NPDC001985. The sequence continues at coordinate 9,408 of NZ_JBEOYB010000036.1, read as the reverse complement.
AGCTGGAGACCGTCCGCAAGGAGGCCGAGTCGCTGCGCCGCAAGGTCCGCAGCGCCCAGAGCGACATCAAGCGCGGGGAGGCCGCGCTGCGCCGGGCCGCCGCCGAGATCGAGACCGTGCGGTCGGAGAGCGCCGCCCAGGTGTCGGCGGCCGAGAGCGAGACCCGGCGGCTCAAGGCGCGCCTCGGCGAGGCGGAGGCCGCCGTGGAGGCGGGGCGCAGGGCGGCCAGGGAGGGCCGCTCGATCGAGGACATGCGGCTGCGGCTGCTGCTGGACACCGTGCTGGACGCGGCCCAGGGGCTCCGCCGCGAGCTGGCGCTGCCGCCCGCCTCCCTCCACCCGGCCGACACGGTCGACGCGGTCGAGCCGGGCCGGATGTCCCCCAAGGACATCGCCGCCCGCGCGCTCTCCGAGACCGATCCGGCCCTGCTCGACCAGTTGCTGGCGCTGCCCCAGGCCCATCTGGTGGTGGACGGCTACAACGTCACCAAGACCGGCTATCCCACGATGCCGCTGGAGAAGCAGCGGCTGCGGCTGCTCGGCGGGCTCTCGGTGCTGGCCGCCCAGACCGGGGCGGAGATCACCTGCGTCTTCGACGGCGCGGAGCTGGCGGCCCCGGTGCTGCTCGCCCCGCCGCGCGGGGTGCGGGTGCTCTTCTCCAAGCCGGGGGTGACCGCCGACGAGCTGATCCGCCAGCTGGTGCGGGCGGAGCCGCCGGGCCGGCCCGTGGTGGTGGTCTCCACCGACCGCGAGGTCGCCGACGGGGTGGCGAAGGTGGGGGCGCGGCCGGTCGCCTCGCTGCTGCTGCTGAAGCGGCTCTCCCGGGTCTGAGTCCCGACCGGGTCCGCCGCGCCGGGTGAACCGCGCTCTCCGCCATGGGGTCGATGTCAACTCATGGTGCCAATGCCCGGATTCATTCGGAAGTGATCGAAACAGACGGTCAAATGCCCCTTACGGCGGGTGCGATACGAGTAAAGAATGCCTCCGTGACCGAGATTTTTCCCGGCAGGATTTGAAGTGATCACAAGTGGGTCACTAAGGTCAGGCTTCGAACCTTCGCGCGGTAGATCACCCATCCGGGGTGGCAGCGGAGGACCGCCGAGTCCGTGCGCCTCAGCAGTCTCCCGGGGGAGCTGTGCGCGCGGAGCCGGGGCGTCCCCTCCCGGTAGGCGGCTCAGAGGAAGAAGGAGCCGTCCTTCGTGGCGTCCCACCGTCGTCCCAAGCATCCGAGCCGCGCCCGTGTGACCGTGCTCACCGCGACCGCCGCCGCCGCTGTGGCCCTCACCTCCCAGACCGCTCAGGCCGATCCCAAGCCGAGCAAGAACGATGTCAAGGAGAAGGTCGACAAGCTCTACCAGGAGGCCGAGAAGGCCACCGAGAAGCTCAACGGCGCCAAGGAGCAGCAGGGCAAGCTTCAGAAGCAGGTCGACAACCTCCAGGACAAGGTCGCCCGCGGCCAGGACGGGCTCAACGAGCTGCGCGACAGCCTCGGTTCGGTGGCCAGCGCCCAGTACCGCTCCGGCGGTATGGACCCCTCCCTCCAGCTCTTCCTCTCCTCGGACCCGGACGACTACCTCGACAAGGCGTCCGCGCTGGACCAGCTCGGCGCCAAGCAGACCGAGGCGATCACCGAGATCCAGACCAAGCAGCGGACCCTCGCGCAGCAGCGCAAGGAGGCGCAGGAGAAGCTCGGCGACCTCGCCGACACCCGCGAGGAACTCGGCGCCAAGAAGAGCGAGGTGCAGGCGAAGCTCGGCGAGGCCCAGCGGCTGCTGAACTCCCTCACCGCCGCGGAGCGGGCGGCGCTCAAGCGCGAGGAGGCCGAGAAGGCCGAGCGCGCCGAGGAGCGGGCCAACCGCGCCACCGAGCGCGAGGACCTCACCAACGCCACCGGCACCACCGGCACCGAGTCCGCGAAGAAGCCCGCCACCAACACCGACACCGGTACGCCCGGCTCCGGGAAGCCCGCGTCGGGGCGGGCCGCCGCCGCGTACAGCGCGGCCCAGGGCAAGCTGGGGGTGCCGTACGTCTACGGCACCGCCGGCCCCAACTCCTTCGACTGCTCGGGCCTCACCTCCTGGGCCTTCGCCCAGGCCGACATCTCCATCCCCCGCACCTCGCAGGCCCAGACCGGCATCGGCACCCGCATCAACTCGCAGAGCGATCTCCAGGTCGGGGACCTGGTGTTCTTCTACTCCGACCTGCACCACGTCGGCTTCTACGCGGGCAACGGCCAGATCCTGCACGCCCCGCGCACCGGCGCGGTGGTGCGGTACGAGTCCATCAACAACATGCCGTACATGTTCGGCGTGCGCGTCTGACCCGGCGCCCCACCCGGCCGGGCCGCCGAAAGGCCCGGCCGTGCCGCCCAATCGGGCGAATTCCCGCTCCCCTCGCTGACGCCGCGCCCCGCCGGTGACCTGTGGTCTCCCGGCGGGGCGCGGTCGCGCGCGCCCTCCGGGGTCTTTGGCCGCCCCGTGGTCACCCGGCTACTGTCTGCCGCGCAACAGCCCCTGTGTATCCGCAGAAGGGAGCGCGGTCCGTGGTGTCCCATCGACGGCCCTCACAGCCCGGCCTCACTCACAGCGCCAGGACCACGGTCCTGACCGCGGCGGCCGCGGCCACGGCCGCCGCCGCTCTCGGGGCCGTACCCGCGAGCGCCGACCCGCACGACACACCGCGGACGCCGTCGTCGCGGAGCGCGCAGACCCGGGTGGACCGGCTGTTCGCGGAGGCCGAGCGCTCCACCGAGAAGTTCAACGAGGCGGGCGAGCGGGCCGGGGAGCTGCGCCGGGTCGTGGCCAGGACCCAGGACGGGGTGGCGCGCGGACAGGAGCGGATCAACCGGATGCGGCAGGCGCTCGGCTCGGTCGCCGGGGCTCAGTACCGCTCGGGCGGGGTCGACCCCACCCTCGATCTGCTGCTCTCCTCCGATCCCGACACCTATCTCGCCCGCGCCGAGGCGCTCCAGCGGATCGGCGAACACCAGCACGGGGTCCTGCGGGACTTCCAGCGGGTGCGGCGCGATCTCGCCCAGCAGCGCGCCGAGGCCGCCCGCGCGCTGGCCGAACTGGAGCGCAGCCGGGCCGCGGTGGGCCGCCACAAGCGGGCCGTGGAGCGGAGGCTCACCGAGGCCCAGCGGCTGCTGAACTCCCTGACGGCGCGGGAGCGGGAGCGGTACGACCGGGCCTCGCGCGCCCGGCGGGACGACGCCCCGCCCGGCCCGGCCGGCGCGGCGCCCGCCTCCTCCCGGGCCGCCGCCGCGCTCAGGGCCGCGCGCGGAGCGGTCGGCCGCCCCTATGTGTGGGGCGCCAACGGGCCCGCCGGGTTCGACTGCTCCGGGCTCACCCAGTGGGCGTACGGGCAGGCGGGTGTCGGGCTGCCGCGCACCTCCCAGGCCCAGCGCGGCGCCGGCCGGCGGGTGGCGCTCGCCGACGCCCGGCCCGGCGATCTGGTCGCCTACCGCGACGACGCCAGCCACATCGGGATGTACGCCGGCAACGGCCAGGTCGTGCACGCGCCCTATCCGGGGGCCGCGGTGCGCTACGACCCGGTCGGCATGATGCCGGTCTCCTCGGTCACACGCGTCTGACCCGGGCCGCGTTCCGTACGATCGGCGGCGTGGCGGATCACGGATACGGACGGCGCGCGGTGGTGCGGACGGCGGGGCTCTCGCTCGCGGCGGCCCTGATGGCGCCCGCGCTCCTCACGGGGTGCGGTACCTCGGCCCCGGCGTCCGACGCCGCCGTCCGCTCCATCCAGCGCACCCTCGACGCCCGCGCGGCGGCGGTCCTCGCCGGTGACGAGCGCGGCTATCTCGCGGCGGTCGCCCCGGGGGCGGAGCGGCTGCGGGCCGAGGAGTCCCGGCGCTTCCGCGGTCTCGCCCGGGTGCCGTTCGGGTCGTGGGAGTACCGGCTCGGCGCGGTGGACCGCCGGGGGGACCGGGCCGTGGCCGGGGCTGAGCTGCGCTACCGCGTCAGCGGGTACGACAAGGGGCCGGTGACCGCCGCCCGGACGCTGGAGCTGGTCCGGGAGGGGGACCGCTGGTACGTGACGGCGGACCGGGTCGCCGAGGGGGGCGCCGAGCAGCTCTGGGAGCAGGGCGAGGTCACGGTGGTGCGGGGGAAGCGGAGCCTGATCCTCGGGGTCGGCCAGGAGCCCGCCCGGCTGGAGGCGCTCGCGGTCACCGCCGACCGCTCGGTGCCGGCCGTCACGGCGGCGTGGCCGTCCCGCTGGGCCGGGCGGGTGGTGATCCTCGTCCCGTCGACGCTGGAGGACATGGGGGCGCTGCTGGGGGCGCCGGCCTCCGGGTACCGGGGGATCGCGGCGGTCACCACCGGGGAGACCGGCGGGTCGGGGGAGTCGCCGGCGGACCGGGTGATCGTCAATCCGGCGGCGTACGGGGTGCTCGGGGAGTTCGGCAAGGAGGTGGTGCTGACCCATGAGACCACCCATGTGGCGACCCGCGCGCACACCTCACCGGCGACGCCCATGTGGCTCTCCGAGGGGTACGCGGACTGGGTCGCCTACCGCGCCACCGACCGCACCGCCCCGCAGACGGCCCCGGAACTCCGCCGCGAGGTGCGGCGCGGTGCGCTTCCGGCGGAGCTTCCCTCGGACGGGGACTTCGCCTTCGGCGGGACGCCGCAGGAGCTGGCCCGGGCGTACGAGGGAGGGTGGCTGGCGTGCGAGCTGATCGCGGAGGAGTGGGGGGAGAGGAGGCTGGCGGAGTTCTACCGGGTGGTGGGGGCGGGGGAGCACCGGGGGGCGGCGGTGGAGAAGGCGATGTCCGACATCCTGTCCACCACTCCCCGTGCCTTCACCACCCGGTGGCGCACGTATCTCGCCCACCGCCTGGGCGGGTGATCCGGGGTACATGCAGCCTCGCCGGCGTTTGAGGCGCGGGGGTGGCCCCCGAACCCCCCGAACCCCGGCCCGCACGGTGCGGGCGAGCTTCCCCGGAGCTGCCCCTGGGGGTGCCCCGGGGCGGGCCGGGTTTGCTCGGGTGTCCCGTCGCGCGGGGGCTCACACGGTGGATCGGCTGGGGGTGTCCGCGGGGCCGCGCACCGCGGAGGGCCTGCCCGAGGGCGGCCAGAGGCGCGCGCAGCCGAGCGCCGTCGCGGCCACCAGAAGCGCGTTGCGCAGCGTCAGCGCCACCAGCCCCGCCCCCTCACTCGCCACCACCCCCGAAAACCACACCGGAAACTCCAACCCCGTCATCCCCGTCGCCCCCAACACCACCCCCACCACCCCACCCATCCTGCTCCCCCCGAACGTCATGCACACCGCCCCCACCCCCACCACCCACACCATGTACTGCGGACTGATCACCCGGCTCGTCGCCGTGAACAGCAGCACCGCCACCAGCGCCGCGTCGCACAGCGTCGCCGGCCCGAACTCCCGCACCCGTACCCGCCACACCACCACCCACCCCAGCGCCCCCACCGCGAGCGCCAGCGCCACCCCCGACACCAGCGGCACATACGGCCCGAGGAACTCCACCGAGCCGTAGTGGAGCACCGCCCTCCCCTCCCAGCCCGCGTACCGGGCGGCGTGGAACACCATTCCCCCCAGCGACTCCACCTCCGTCCCCCGGTCCCGCTGGAACGTCAGAAAGGCCAGCGCCCCCGGCATCGCCGCCAGGAACACCAGCGTCAGCCCGCCCGCGGTGACCCCGGCCGCCGCCCACGCCCGCCGGGTCGCCCGGCCGCGCGGGACCCCCACCAGCAGCAGCACCGGCCAGACCTTGAGCAGCGCCCCGAACCCCGCGAGCACCCCCAGCACCCGGGGCCGCCGCGCCCCCGCCAGCAGCGCCGCCACCGCGACGGCGGTGACCATCAGGTCGTACCGCGCGTAGACGGTCGGCCCGAGCAGCGGCACCCCCACCGTCCACACCCACGCCCCGCGCGGCGACCTCCCGGCCCGCCCGCCCGCGTACGCCAGCAGCGCGTACACCGCCGCGTCGCAGACGAGCACCGACGCGAAGAAGCCCCCCGCGTACCCGAGGAGGGAGAACGGCGGCAGCCCGGGCGCGAGGATCGCGAGCGCCGCGCCCGGCGGGTACTGCCAGGTGACGTCGGAGAGCGGGAAGACCCCGGTGCGCAGGATCTCGTACCAGCCCCGGTAGATCACCGACACATCGGTGGTGACATCGGGGCCCGGGAACGGCAGGACCTTGGAGACGCACAGCAGCAGACCCGCCCGGGTGATCACCCACACCAGGAGCCGGGTGCGGGGGCCGCCGTATGCGCCCGTCATGAGATCTCGTCCAGTTCGTCATGGTTTGCGAAGCTGCCCCATGATGCCGTGCGCGCCACCGCCCGGCGATCGGGCAGGGCCGTTCGGCGCCCTCCCCGGATTTCGGTACTGTCGGCTGACCATGCACAAGACCTTGATCGTGACCAATGACTTCCCGCCGCGCCCCGGCGGCATCCAGGCGTTTCTGCACAACATGGCGCTCCGGCTGGACCCGGACCGCCTGGTGGTCTACGCCTCCACCTGGAAGCGGGGGCGCGAGGGCGTGGAGGCGACCGCCGCGTTCGACGCCGAGCAGCCGTTCACCGTCGTGCGCGACCGCGCGACGATGCTGCTGCCCACCCCCGCGGTCACCCGCAGGGCGGCCGGGCTGCTGCGCGAGCACGGCTGCGCGTCGGTGTGGTTCGGCGCCGCCGCCCCGCTCGGGCTGATGGGGCCGGCCCTGCGCCGGGCGGGCGCGCGGCGGCTGGTCGCCACCTCGCACGGCCACGAGGCCGGCTGGGCGCAGCTGCCCGCCGCCCGGCAGCTGCTGCGCCGGATCGGCGAGGGCACGGACACGATCACCTATCTGGGCGAGTACACCCGCTCCCGGATCGCCGCCGCGCTCACCCCGGAGGCCGCCGCCCGCATGGCGCAGCTCCCGCCCGGTGTGGACGAGAAGACCTTCCACCCGGACTCGGGCGGCGCCGCGGTCCGCGCGCGGCTCGGGCTCAGCGACCGCCCCGTGGTGGTCTGTGTCTCCCGCCTGGTGCCCCGCAAGGGCCAGGACACCCTGATCCGCGCGCTGCCCGCCATCCTCGCCCAGGTCCCGGAGACGGTTCTGCTGATCGTCGGCGGCGGCCCCTACGAGTCCGATCTGCGGCGGCTCGCCCGGGAGACCGGCGTCGCCGCCTCCGTGTGCTTCACCGGCGCGGTGCCGTGGTCGGAGCTGCCCGCCCACTACGGCGCCGGTGATGTCTTCGCCATGCCCTGCCGCACCCGCCGGGGCGGTCTGGACGTGGAGGGCCTCGGGATCGTCTACCTGGAGGCGTCGGCCACCGGGCTGCCGGTCGTCGCGGGCGACTCCGGCGGCGCGCCGGACGCCGTGCTGGAGGGCGAGACCGGCTGGGTGGTCACCGGCGGCTCCGCGCCCCAGTCCGCCGAACGGATCGTCGCACTGCTCCAGGACCCGGAGCTGCGCCGCCGGATGGGCGAGCGCGGCCGGCGCTGGGTCGAGGAGAAGTGGCGCTGGGATCTGCTGGCCGAGCGGCTCCGCACCCTGCTCTGAGACCCGCGCCCGGGCGTCGTCCGCCGCCGTCGGCCGTCCCGGTCATCCACCGGATATGACGGGACGTTCCTGACACTTCGTCGATCGGCGCGCCACGTCGTGCGTCCGGCCGGAATCGGATTCTCTGCCACGCGGTATGGGCAGAACTCCGGTTCTCACCGATGATCAGCCCATGAGCTTACATCTGACGCGCCGTCATATGCTCGGCGCCGCCGCCCTCCAGACCGCCGCGGCCCTCGGCTTCACCCGTATCGGACTCTCCTCGGCCGCGGCCGCCGAACCCCCGGCCGGCGACCACGCCCCCGCCGTCGTCATCGGTTCCGGATACGGCGCGGCCGTCGCCGCGCTCCGCCTCGGTCTCGCCGGGGTCCGCACCGTCGTCCTGGAGATGGGACGGCTCTGGGACACCCCCGGCCCCGACGGGAAGCTCTTCTGCCCCACCATCAGCCCCGACAAGCGGTCCATGTGGTTCCGCACCCGCACCGAGGCACCGCTCGCCACCTTCCTCTGGCTGGATGTCATCAACCGCGGCATCGCCCCCTACCCGGGTGTCCTGGACCGGGTCAGCCACGGCGACATGTCCGTCTACCTCGGCCGGGGCGTCGGCGGCGGGTCGCTGGTCAACGGCGGCATGGCGGTCACCCCGCCCCGCTCCTACTTCTCCCGGATCCTGCCCGGCGTCGACGCCGACGCGATGTACGGCACCTACTTCCCGCGCGCCCGCCGGATGCTCGGCGTCAACGACATCGACCCGGCCTGGTTCGAGTCCACCGAGTGGTACCGCTACTCCCGGGTCTCCCGCGCCCACGCCCGCCGCGCCGGCCTGGAGTCCGTCTTCGTGCCCAACGTCTACGACTTCGGCTACATGCGCCGCGAGGCGGCCGGCCAGGTCCCCCGGTCGGCCCTGGCCGGTGAGGTCCTCTACGGCAACAACCACGGCAAGCGCAGCCTCGACAAGTCGTATCTCGCCGCCGCCCTCGCCACCGGCAACGTCACCATCGAGACCATGAGCCGGGCCCGGGCCATCCGCCGGCAGCGGGACGGGTACGTCCTGACCGTCGACCGCTCCGACCTCTCCGGCCGCGTCACCCGGACCGACGAGATCGCCTGCGCCCGGCTCTTCCTCGGCGCCGGCAGCCTCGGCACCACCGAACTCCTGCTGCGCGCCCGGGAGACCGGGGCGCTGCCGGAGCTGAACGGCGAGGTCGGCCTCGGCTGGGGCCCCAACGGCAATGTGATGACCGCCCGCGCCAACCACCTCTGGGACCCCGTCGGCGTCCGGCAGTCGACCATGCCCGTGCTGGGCATCGACGACCCCGGCAACCCCGTCGGCCCGGTCTTCGCCGAGATCGCCCCGCTGCCGATGGGCCTCGAACACTGGATCAGCCTCTATCTGGCGATCACCAGGAACCCCGAGCGCGGCAGCTTCCGCTACGACGCCGCCACCGACTCGGCGAGGCTCGACTGGACGCGCTCGCAGAACGAGCCATCGCTCCGCGCGGCCAGGTCGCTCTTCGACCGCCTCAACCGCGCCAACGGCACCATCCACCGCTACGACCTCTTCGGCGGCAACCGGACCTTCGCCGACGACTTCACCTACCACCCGCTCGGCGGCTGCGTCCTGGGCCGGGCCACCGACGGATACGGACGCGCCGCGGGCTGCCCCGGGCTCTATGTCGTCGACGGCTCGCTGGTGCCCGGCTCCATCGGGGTGAACCCCTTCGTCACCATCACCGCCCTCGCGGAACGGAACATGGAACGGATCATCCAGGAGGACATCGCCGGCTGATCCGGAGCCGGCCCGGACCTGCCCCGGCACGGCCCTCGACGACGGGCTGCGCGACCGGATCTAGCGCACGATCCGCGAACTGCTCTCCCCGCGCCATG